>JACAAY010000069.1 GCA_013377095.1 Desulfuromonadales bacterium | reverse complement strand
TATTCTATTTATAATTACAGCTAGTTACACTTTTACACCAACTGCGAAAGTTGAGTTATATACTGATGTAGCCTGTGGTTGCCAGGGGGACGCGCAGTCATGTGGCTGTTTGAACAAGAAAGGAACATTTTCAAGAATGTATCATCAATGGTCGCGCACAGCCCGTTGAATGGTATATGGTTATGGATAAGAATCTGAAGTGACATGAACTCTGGAGTGACAACCAAACTCAGGCATGACGCCGCCGGGGCGATCATGATCGGCCTGTGGGGATTGCTTCACCTCGGATGG
Source organism: Desulfuromonadales bacterium (assembly GCA_013377095.1). Taxonomy (GTDB): domain Bacteria; phylum Desulfobacterota; class Desulfuromonadia; order Geobacterales; family Pseudopelobacteraceae; genus Pseudopelobacter. The sequence continues at coordinate 26,060 of JACAAY010000069.1, read as the reverse complement.
CTGGAGGCATTCCCCAAAGAGTTGCAACGGTGACTGGAAAAGCTTTTTCAAGGATGAAATTCCGGATAAAGGATCTGTAAGCTATGACCTGGCAGTTATGGCGGCAGGACGATAACGGCAACCGATTTCTGGTAGGGGATTTTGAGACCCGTGAGCTGGCTGAACGCAAAATGGCCGGACTTGCGCGGGGTCACCACAAGCAGATTTACTGGATCAGCAATACCTGTGAACAAGGGGATGCCGACACAGGGGGGAGTTACCGATGAAGATGCGTCCGACGATAACCAGGGATGACGGCAGATACTTCCTGACCGACCGGATCCGGGAAGAGGTCAATTTTCGGGCAACACCGCAATCCAGGGGTGTTCGTCCGCCACCGGTCCAGAAACCGGTGCCAGCAGGCAGCAGGGTAATTCCTTTGCCCGATCGGGAAGCCTGGTCAATCCCGCCCTGCGACCTGCAAACCGCCATTGCCAACCGCGAGAGCCGTCGAAAGTTCACGACCGGGTCACTCTCCCTGGATGAGCTGGCCTTCCTGCTCTGGGCCACCCAGGGCGTCCGGCTGGAACTTCACGAAGCCGCTGTCCTGCGTACGGTTCCCTCTGCCGGCTGCCGCCACTCCTTTGAAACCTACCTGTCTGTTATGCGAGTGGCAGGCCTTGAGAGCGGCATCTACCGCTACCTCCCGCTTGATCACTCCCTAGTTCATGAAAGAACCATCGACAATCTTCCGGAACACCTCACAGCGGCAACCCACGGCCAGCGTTTTGCCGGAAACGCAGCGGTAACCTTTATCTGGACCGCCATTCCTGCTCGTACGGAATGGCGCTATGCGGAAGCTTCCTACAAGGTAATCGCACTGGATGCCGGACATGTCTGCCAGAACCTCTACCTGGCATGTGAAGCCATCGACGCCGGAACCTGCGCCATTGCAGCCTATGACCAGACACTGGTGGATGTTTTGCTGGGAGTGGACGGAGACGAAGAGTTCAGCATCTACCTGGCCCCGGTGGGGAAGGTCGGATAGTGAGCTGGCAGGTCTACATGATCCTCTGCTCGGACGACTCACTCTACACCGGGATCACCACGGATATCGATCGACGGTTCCGTCAGCATGCCGGGGGCAGGGGTGCCAAGTACTTTCGGGGTCGGCAGCCGCTACGGGTGGTGTACCTGGAAAACGGTCATTGCCGCTCTTCCGCCGCCAGGAGAGAAGCGCAGATCAAAGCCATGCAGCGGGCTGACAAGGCGCTTCTGGTGTCACGGTGGGTAACATTTGGGATACTATGACCTGCAGGAAATCTCAGGTTGTGCGAGGTACGGTTATGAATGTAGTTTCCGGAATGGTCATGCCCAAATCCATCGCCATAAACATGTGCCTGTGGTTAACGGTTCTGCTGACTTTACCCGGCTGTCTGTCCACCCTTCCCGGTATTCCGGAGCCTCCCACGGGCACCTATCGTGTGACCACCGTTACGACCTACAACAGGGGGCAGCGGACATTTCTTTTACATGTCCCACCCAATTATCATGCCGACAAAGCATTGCCATTAGTCGTGGTTCTCCACGGAGCGTTCAGCACGGGAAGGCAAACCGAGACAGAAACCGGCTTCAGCAAGCTGGCGGACAGCAAGGGGTTCCTGGTTGCATATCCCGAAGGAATCGGTCTGTTTGGTCTGTTGCAGCACTGGAATGCCGGTCACTGTTGCGGCAAGGCGGCAGATGATCAGGTCGATGACGTCGGTTTTCTCTCTGAGGTTATAAGGAGCGTGCGCAGTAAGCTGGCAGTAGATCCCGGCAGGATATACATGGCCGGAATGTCCAATGGAGGAATGCTGACCTATCGCTTTGCAGCCGAACGCTCTGCAGATCTGGCTGCCGCTGCTGTTGTCAGTGGAGCAATCGGCAGTGTCGTTGACCAGGGAAAAGAGCCATGGAAGCTGCCTCAGCCGGAGAGTCCCGTACCGATCATTGCCTTTCACGGCCTTGTCGACGACAGCGTTCCGGCCAATGGCGGCGTCAGTCCCCGCAAAAAGGGCAAACGCTCGTATCTGGCGGTTGCCGATGCGATTGATTTCTGGCGAAATGCCGATGGTTGCGGGGCAATGCCAGTGGCAACCCTCTCCAATAACGGTTCGGTTAAGCGCCAGGTGTGGGACAATTGTCGGAACGGGAGTACCGTGGAAGCCGTTATTCTTTCGGGATGGGGGCACCAATGGCCAGCTCCCTGGTTCACGGATCGTCTCGGAACGGATGATCCCCTGAGGAGCTTTGACGCCACACTGCAGATATGGACATTCTTCTCACGGTTCCACCGCTTAAATCCAGGAGTGCAGTGAGTAGCACCAGGGAATACAACAACCGGATGGAGGTTTGGAAATGCCGCTATGGCTCATGTATATGATCATCGGACTATTCGGGGGGGTGACATCGGGCCTGTTCGGCGTCGGTGGGGGGATCGTCATTGTCCCGGCACTTATCTACTGGGCCGGTTTTTCACAACACAGGGCAACCGGAACCAGCCTTGCCATACTGCTTCTTCCGATTGGCCTCGCCGCAACCCTCGAATACTATCGGAACGGGAATGTGGACCTCAGGGCGGCCATGATTATCGCTGTTACCATGTTCGTTGGCGGCTGGGGCGGCGCTCTCCTGGCCAGCCAGATCAAGGGACCACATCTGCGCCTTCTCTTCGGAGTGTTCGTTTCCGGTGTCGGTGTATACCTTGTCTATGGCGCCTGCAAACGGCTCGGCTGGCTGTGAGAAGCTCCTGAGCCAGCCTACGACATTCGGTGGATGATCGCCGGTCCGTGCTGTACTGTCCGGGCGTAGCGAACTGCTGGTTTGCCAAAAGCCATGACATAGCCGATCAGGTGGTCATCCGGAATGTCGAGCCGCTGGCGGATCTCCGGCAACAGATCAGCGATGGCCCACTTGGCCAGCCCGTCCCAGACCGTGCCTACGCCATTGGCCTGGGCGTACAGTTCGAAGTAGGAGAGGGCAATCAGGCAGTCCGGCAACGGTGACGGGGCACTTTGCGGCGCTGAGGCAACCAGCAGATGCGGCGCCCCGCGGAAGAGCGTATCGACCCCCTTTTCCTCCCACAGGCGAACAAACTCGGCAAAGAACGCCAACTTCTCCGGGAGCGCATTGTTGCGGACCAGACGTCCCAGTCCGGCCATTACCTCCTCTCGCAATGCTGCCAGCTTCTCTCGATCATCCACCACAGTAAAACGAACCTGACGCGAGTTGACCCCGGTGGGGGCATGCCAGGCCACCTCCAGCAGACGCTGTATCAATTCAGGCTCAAGATTTTCGTCTTTGTAGCGCCGTACCGAACGCCGCCCCTTGATCAGTGTCTCCAGTTGTCTTGGGGTGGGATAGGCTCCGCTCAACGGCAGACTTTTGGCCGGTTTGAGTCCCAGGATGGAAACGGCGCCGGTTGGGCAGATGGCCAGGCAATGCTGACATCTGAAACAGGAGCTTTCCCTTTCCGGTGCGATTGCCGGTAAGCCGCCGGTCATGGCGATGATGCGAACCGGGCAATCAGCGACGCACTGTCCACACTTGGTACATCTCTGCTCATCTATGGTAAAGTGCAGCATCCTGGGTCTCCTCTCAAACTGGAAGATAGTATCCGTGAATAAAGATCCAGACTGTCCCGGGACAACGGAAAGTCATTGCCTTTAACCGGTCATGCGATGGTAACAGAATATTTTTCCTGTGCACGAGATGGTGAAATGACCTGGAGGAGAGGGGGGCCCGCCGGAAGGTTGTGAGCAACGGGAATGCGTTCCCAGAGCCGGCCGTCGGCGGGGTCGCGGTAGAGTCGCTCCCGTCCGTCGCTGGTCATGGCAAGGTGTTCCAGGTAGTCGCTGGTCAGTTTCTCGATCCTTTCCCAGTTTGCATCGGGGGTCATTGAGCTCCCCAAGTCGATCCAGAATCCCTGCAATTCGGTTTCATCCGGTCTGATGTGAGTCATTTCTGCTGTTCCTCCTGATGATATGATGTTGCCTCCACGAGGCTGGAATCGATGTTTCCGTCCCGCAAGAGTTGCCCTTGGGGCCATGTTTTGTGGTTGCCATTCTAGAGTGAAACCCCCATTTTGGCAAAAAAGAAATGCAGAGAACGTATCTGCAGCTCAATTACGTTCTTCCCCTGTTGCCAGTGTCAGTGCTAAAACGGTAAAACATATCAATGATATCATGTAGCAAAGTTGCGGTGGAATTGCCTCGAAAGACCACATTCACCCTTGAAAGGAGCCGCAGTATGCGCAGGAGATCCACTCTCCAGGTTAGCCTGGTATTGATCGGTCTTGTGACACTCACTGCCTGTAGAGATCAAAAACGCAACGTGTACCGCAGCAAGCAGGATTGCGTCGAGGACTGGGGTGGTGACAAGGGGTGCGAAGAGGCGCCCAGCGGCAGTGCCCACTATCACAGCGGCTACTGGTACGGGCCTCACTGGAGCGGAGGAGGGTACCGTGGGACCCGCTCAATAAGTTCCGTGTCCGTATCCCGGGGCGGGTTTGGGCGTTTGGGGGGCTTCCATGCCTCGTTCGGAGGCTAGCCATGCAGCAGGAATCGGGATGAGGGGAGATAGCGGACCCATTATCCACCAATGCCAGCAGGTTTCTGCCATGTTTTTTTCGCGGAGGAATTCATGCAACCAACCGTTATGGAATCGTTTTCAGGTCTTTATGATTTCCTGACCTATTTTGGCGCTTCCGTTGTCCTGCTCACCCTGTTCTGCACCGTCTATCTCCGGGTGACGCCCTATCCCGAGCTGGCCCTGGTCAAGGAGGGGCAGACTGCCCCGGCCATCAGCTTCGGCGGAGCGGTTCTGGGATTTGTGCTGCCGTTGGCCAGCGCAATTTCACAGAGCCTGAGTCTGCTGGATATGGCTCTCTGGGCGCTGGTGGCCCTGATGGTCCAGGTGTTCGTCTTTTTGATCCTCAGGATCTGCTTTTCAGGACTTGTGCGCGACATAGGCCAGAACCGCATTGGATCGGCAATCGTGGTTGCCGTTTTCTCCCTTGCCACCGGGATCCTGAATGCGGCCTGCATGACCTGGTGACCAAGCCGTCAATGACCAGAGGGTGATGAACCGATTGTGATGAAACTTGTTACCGTTCCGCTGCGCGATTTTGCAGTGCCCGCACCCCGCAGCGGCAGCATCGATGCACATTCCGGCTATGGCCGTGCAGCTGCCGAGGGACGGGAGATTCACTCACGTGTACAGAAGAAACGGTTGAAAACGGATGCCGCCTACCGGGCCGAAGTCCCGGTGAGTTGTCTGTTCGAGCGGGAAGGGTTCGGGTTCCGCATCGATGGGCGAATGGACGGCATATTTTTGAACGATCCCCCGACGATCGAGGAGATCAAGTCCGGTTTTAACCTGCGCGAACTTTCCCGCCATCTGGCCGGAAAACCCTTGGACCATCCCTACTGCCTGCAGCTGCAGAGCTATGGCTACTTCCACTGGCGCGAACATCAGGTGTTCCCCCGTCTCTGTTTCCATCTCGTTTCTTCCCGTAACGGCGCCAGCGAGGAGCTGGTGCTTCCCTTTGATATTCTCCGTTATGAACAATGGCTTGAGATGAGGCTCCAGGAACTGGTCACGGAGGCCAGGCTGGCCGAGAAGCGCGCAGCCAGGCGACGAAAGGCAGCCGCCCAGCTGTGTTTTCCCTTCCCCTGTCCACGTGCCGGACAGATTGAGCTGATGGGGACCATCGCAGAGGGTATGAAAGAACGGAGGCCGATGCTGATCCAGGCCCCCACCGGTCTCGGCAAAACCGTGGGTGTGCTCTATCCGGTGCTGAAGGAGGCATTGGGACGCGGCCAAAACCTGGTGTACGTCACCCCCAAAAACAGCCAGCACGCGGTTGGTGAGGATGCTGTCTCTCGTTTTCAGCAGACCGGGGCGAACATCGCGTCCCTGACCATCACCGCCAAGGCGAAGATCTGCTTCAAGGACGAGCCGCTCTGCAACCCCGACTACTGCGAATTTGCCCGCGATTACTACGCCAAGATCCACACCCACGGCATTCCGGCTATTTTGCTGCGAAAGAGGCGCTTGAAGGCCCGCACATTCCTCGATCTGGGCGAACGGTACCAGGTCTGCCCGTTCGAATTGCAACTGGAGGCTGTTAGAAATGCGGACATGGTTATCTGCGATTACAACTATGTCTTTGCGCCACGCTCCGCACTTGGCAGCATGGTTGGCATGGAACTCGACATGGTGGGAAAACCGGCCCTGGTGATCGATGAAGCCCACAATCTTCCAGCCCGGGCCATGGAGTACTATTCGCCATCGCTCTCAACTCACCTGCTGGAGAAGATGCGTGGGGATGTCGAGAGTGTGGCTCCGTTTTTCCGGCGGGAAGCTCTGGAACTGCTGGGTGGCTGCCTGCGGGCCATTACCTCCTGCGGCAGGGCGGGTTGTTCCCGGCCGATACGCATCAATCCGCCGGTTGAGCTTTTTCTTGTCCAGGACGAACGGCTGCGCAGCTTTCTTTCCCGCTACCTGGACTCGGATGTGGAGATCGGGCCGCAGGATGCTGTCCTGCGCCTCTGTTTTTACTGGTCCGAATTTTCCCGGGCACTTGAGTTTGCTGCCGACCCTGATCGGGATGAGTTTTTTACCACTTTTCAGCCCCATCCAGACGGCGCTACGGTGAAGATTACCTGCTGCGACGCTTCAGCCATGCTTAGGGATTGCTACGCCGACTTCGGACAGGTAGTGGCATTTTCGGCAACTCTCAAGCCCTTTGATTATTATGCACAGCTCTCCGGACTTGATCCCGGGACAGTGAAAACCGCGGAGTTTGTATCCCCTTTTCCCCGGGCGTTGCGCAAGCTGCTGATTATTCCCCAGGTCTCCACCAGATACTCCCGGCGTGAACGCAACTATGTCAGGATTGCCGAGGCTGTGCAGCGCATTGTGGCGCTGCGCAAGGGGAATTATTTCGTATTTCTGCCGAGTTTCGAGTTCCTGGACAGGGTGGCGGCTCTTTTTCAGCCCCCCGATGGGTTCATGGTTCTGAAGCAGGAACGAAATATGAAGAGTAGTCAGGTGGATGCGGTTCTGGAGCAGCTTCATTCCAGAAGCGTTGCGACCATCGTGTTCGCGGTGCAGGGAGGTTCATTTTCAGAAGGTGTTGACTATGCGGGAGACATGGTTGTCGGCGCTTTCGTGATTGGCCCGCCACTCCCTGTCTTTGATTTTGAACGGGAGCAGATCAGGGCCTATTACCAGGCTCGGTACGGTGCTGGTTTCGAATACGCCTATGTGATACCGGCCATGGCCAAGGCGGTACAGGCAGCCGGGAGAGTTATCCGCTCCGAAACCGACCGGGGTCTGATTGTGCTGATGGACAGCAGGTTTCTTGAGCCCGGTTACAGCTGTGCCATGCCGGTGGACTGGTTTGAAACGGATGTGAAGGAACTTGTGTCAGAAAGTATTTTGAGAGACGTTAGCGATTTCTGGAATGCATCGTTGAAGACGGAGCAACGGACTGTTTTGTCGGTCTGATTGTTTTTTTTGAACAACTCGTGAACTCTGACAATGTGCCATTGAATGGGATGGAGGCTGTTATGTCCGATCAAAATGAAGTAGAATGTTAAAATTAATGTTGACTCTGCCTATCTATTTAATATAGATTTGAATTGCAACGGAGTATCGTAATTTAAAAACGGTTTTTTTTAAGTTTAAAGTCTATTAAAACTGTAGTTTTGGTGTCGAGTATGGATTGGCATCAAGAATCTCTCGACCACTCTGGCAAAATCTTAACTGGCACTTTCCATGGCAATAGCCATCCTGATCCAGGTGGCCATGTGGGTGTGCCCCTACAAACTTTCATAACCGTTTCAGCATGATCCCGAGCAAGAGGAAGTGTGTGAAACCGGCTGAATCTCTCCGCCAGGCGAGACCCTCCGATCACATGCTCTTCCTCAGTTCGGCATCCTGCAAAGGTAGCCACCCATGAAGCTCTTCAAGTCCAATAACAACGTCCTGCCCGGCTTCGGGCCCACCCTGGGCTACAGTGTACTCTACCTGAGCCTGGTGGTGCTGATTCCGCTCTCGGCCCTGGTCTTCAAGACCGCCGAACTCAGCTGGGGCGAGTTTGTGGACATCGTCACCGCCGAGCGGGTGCTGGCCTCCTACAGAGTCACCTTTGGCACTGCCCTGGTGGCCGCCGCCATCAACGCCGTCTTTGGCGTACTGGTGGCCTGGGTGCTGGTGCGTTACCGTTTTCCCGGCAAGCGCCTGGTGGATGCCCTGGTGGACCTGCCCTTTGCCCTGCCCACCGCAGTGGCTGGTATCACCCTCTCCACGCTCTACTCGCCCAACGGCTGGATCGGTCGGATCCTTGAGCCCCACGGCATCAAGATCGCCTTCACCCCGCTGGGGATCATCGTCGCCATGACCTTTATCGGTCTCCCCTTTGTCGTGCGCACCGTCCAGCCGGTCATCGAAGAACTGGACAGCGAGATCGAAGAAGCCGCCGCCTGCCTGGGCGCCAACCGCTGGCAGACGTTCGTCAAGGTATTGTTTCCGCTCATGACCCCCTCGGTCCTGACCGGCTTTGCCCTGGCCTTTGCCCGTGCCGTCGGCGAATACGGCTCGATCATCTTCATCGCCGGCAACATGCCCATGGTCTCCGAGATCACCCCGCTTTTGATCATCACCAAACTGGAGCAGTACGACTACCGTGGCGCCACCGCCATCGCCACGGTCATGCTGGTGGCCTCCTTCAGCATGCTGCTGATCATCAACCTGCTGCAGAAGTGGAGCAGAAGGTACGCCGGCTAAAAGGTTTTGATTAAATCCGAAAACCCAACTGCATGGAACACGGATCACATCTGAAAAAGCGGATAAAGGCCGGATACAAGGACGTTTCAGTTTTTTTAAAATGTGCAGCTTTGATCCGCAGTAATCTGAATTTTCCGTTGTTTCCGCGTTCTATTGTCTTTGAGTTTTGATTCCGGCTTTGCCGGTGCAGTATCTGGAGGTTTACGTGTCGGTCGCGACTAAAAAACAAAACACCAACCACCGCATCACCGAACCGGCCATGGTGCGCTGGGTACTCACCGCCATCGCCCTGGCATTCCTGGCCCTGTTCCTGGTACTGCCCCTGGTTTCGGTCTTCAGCCAGGCCTTTGAGAAGGGGCTGGAGGTCTATCTGGAAGCCCTGCGGGAAGCGGACACCCTCTCCTCCATCAAGCTGACCCTCATAACAGCGGCTGTCTGCGTGCCGCTCAATCTGTTCTTCGGCGTAACCGCCTCCTGGTCCATCGCCAAGTTCAACTTTCCGGGCAAGAACCTGCTCCTAACCCTGATCGACCTGCCCTTCTCGGTCTCGCCGGTCATCTCCGGCCTGATCTACGTCCTGATCTTCGGACTGCAGGGGCTGCTGGGCCCCTGGCTGCAGGCACACGACATCAAGATCGTCTTTGCCGTCCCGGGCATCATCCTGGCCACCCTCTTTGTCACCTTTCCCTTTGTAGCCCGCGAACTGATCCCGCTCATGGAATCCCAGGGCAGGGACGAAGAAGAAGCCGCCATGGTGCTGGGCGCCACCGGTCTGCAGACCTTTTTCCGGGTAACCCTGCCCAACATCAAGTGGGGCATCATCTACGGCGTGATCCTGTGCAACGCCCGGGCCATGGGTGAATTCGGCGCCGTATCGGTCGTCTCCGGCCATATCCGCGGTATGACCAACACCGTACCGCTGCACGTGGAGATCCTCTACAACGAATACAACTACACCGCCGCCTTTGCCGTAGCCTCACTTTTGGCCTTCCTGGCCCTGATCACCCTGGTGATCAAGACCTTCGCCGAATGGAAAGTGCGGCAGCAGCTGGAAAATCAGTAAGTCAACTGCAATTGAACGCGGATCACATCTGAAGAAGCGGATAACAACGGATTTCAGACAATTAAAAGGAAAAGTGTATAGCAAACGTTCAGCTTTTATCCGCATTGATCCGAAATTTCCGCTTATTCCGTGTTCCATTATAAAGAGGTTTTGAATGAGCATCGCAATAGAAAACATCACCAAACAGTTCGGCAGCTTCACCGCACTGAGCGACGTCAACCTTACCATCCCCTCCGGTGAACTCGTGGCCCTGCTGGGCCCCTCCGGTTCCGGCAAGACCACCCTGCTCAGGATCATCGCCGGACTGGAAACCGCCGATGGCGGCCGGATCCTGTTCAACGGCCAGGACACCACCCAGAGCCACGTGCGCGACCGCAAAGTCGGTTTCGTCTTCCAGCACTACGCCCTCTTCAAACACATGACCGTCTTTGACAATGTCGCTTTCGGCCTGAACGTTCGCCCCCGGCAGACGCGCCCCTCGAAAAGCGAGATCGGCGACAAGGTCACCAGGCTGTTGCAGTTGGTCCAGCTGGAAGGCATGGCCAAGCGCTATCCCGCCCAACTCTCCGGAGGCCAGCGCCAGCGTATCGCCCTGGCCCGCGCCCTGGCGGTTGAGCCGCAGGTGCTGCTTCTGGACGAACCCTTCGGCGCACTGGATGCCCAGGTGCGGGCCGAACTGAGGCGCTGGCTGCGCCGGCTGCATGACGAGATCCACGTCACCAGCGTCTTCGTCACCCACGACCAGGAAGAAGCCCTGGAAGTAGCCGACCGGATCGTGGTCATGAACAAAGGCCGGATCGAGCAGGCCGGCACCCCCGACCAGGTCTACGAGCACCCGGCCAACCCCTTCGTGCTCAACTTCCTGGGTAACGTCAACCTGTTCCACGGCCGCCTGCACCAGACCGGCGGTCAACTGGACACAAGCGATAACGCCGTATCCTACGTCCGCTCCCACGACATAGATATCGAGCGCAGTCCCCAGGATTCCACCGCACTCAAGTCCGAAGTCAAGCACATCCAGAAACTGGGACCAGCGGTCAGGGTCACCCTGGCCATTGAGGGGAACAGCGAATTTATCGAAGCCGAACTGACCAGGGACGTCTTCCAGAACCTGGGACTGCAGCAGGGGGAAAAGGTCTTTGTCAGGCCGCGGCAGGTGCGGGTCTTTGTGGAGGATTACCAGATATAAAGGCCTGAAAGAATATAGAACGCGGAAAAGGCTGTAAATTCGGATCAATGCGGATCAAACAGAAGCGAATTGGAAAACAACCTTATATTGTTTAAATCCGGTTGTTATCCGCTTTTTCAGTTTTTTCCGTGTTCCATTGAGACTTTAATTTTGAAAGGATTTGACATGAGCACAACCATCCCGAACAGAGCACCGGACACCTCTCCCGCCGAGATCCTCAAGGCCGGTATTGAAGCGGCACAGGGGCCGGTATCCCTGGCCTGCTCCTTCTCCCTGGAGGATGTGGCCATCATCGACATCGCCAGCAAGGCCGGCCTCAACCTGGGTGTTTTTGCCATCGACACCGGCAGGCTGCACGAGGAGACCTACGAAGTGGCCGAGGCCTTGCTGGAACGCTACCGGCTGAAGATCGACTGGTACTTCCCCCGTCACGAAGATGTGGAGCGAGTGGAGTGCGAAAAAGGTCTGTTCTCCTTCCGTGAGTCGCTGGAAAACCGCCACGAATGCTGCCGTATCCGCAAGGTGGAACCGCTCTCCCGGGCGCTGAAGCCACTGCAGGGGTGGGTAACCGGCATGCGCCGGGAACAGAGCGTCACCCGCGGCGATCTCAAAGCCATCGAACGGGACGAGCTGAACGGCGGCATCATCAAGATCAACCCGCTGATCGACTGGAGCGAGAGCCGGGTGGATGAGTATGTCAGGGAACACAACCTGCCAATCAACCGTCTCTTCACACAGGGTTTCCGCTCCATCGGTTGCGCCCCCTGCACGCGGGCCGTACAACCGGGCGAGGATGCCAGGGCGGGACGCTGGTGGTGGGAGAACCCGGAGCACAAGGAATGCGGGCTGCATCGGAGATGAACGGCACAGGAGGAAACGTTGTTGTTGCCATGAGTGGCGGGGTTGATTCTTCGGTCAGTGCCGCCCTCCTGAAGGAGCAGGGCTATCAGGTTACCGGCGTTTCGTTGCAGCTGTATGATCCGATCCCGAAAGAGGCGGGCTGCAGGATAAAAACCTGCTGTTCGCTCGATGATGTCATGGATGCCGCCAGGGTGGCCAAAAAGCTCGGCATACCGTTCGAGGTAATCGACATGCGGGCGGAGTTCAAGCAGGTGGTGATCGACTACTTCATCGCCGAATACGCCGCGGGGCGTACACCAAACCCCTGCATCCGCTGCAATGAGCTGATCAAGTTCGACCTGTTGTTACAGAAGGCGAACGCGATGGGTGCGGATATGCTGGCAACCGGTCATTATGCGCGCATAGCACGGGACAACAACGGGAATGGTCGCCTGATGACCGGCTGTGATCCTGCCAAGGATCAATCCTATTTCCTCTTTACCCTGTCCCGGAAACAGTTGCGGCATCTCCTGTTCCCGGTCGGCGAACTTGAAAAGTCCCACGTCAGGAGATTGGCAGCAGACTACCACCTCCCGGTGGCCCAGAAACATGAGAGCCAGGAGATCTGCTTCATACCGGACAACGATTACGTGCGGTTTCTCGAGTCTAACGGTGTTGCCAGGAAACCGGGCGAGATCGTCACCGACGATGGGACCGTTGTGGGTCGCCACTCCGGTCTGCACCGTTATACGGTTGGCCAGCGCAAAGGCTTGGGTATAGCCTGGCGCCACCCGTTGCATGTGAGAGCCCTGAATTCGGTAAAGAATCAGCTCGTAGTGGGGGGGCGTGATGAACTGGACACCGCATCGTTGACCGTTGGCGGCGCAACCTGGAATGTTTTCCCCGACCTGTCGGAATTCCGGGCAACCTGCCGCATCCGCTACCGCCATACCCCATCCCCCTGCCGGGTGGTTGTGCTGGATGAAAACCGCTTTAGCGTTGTTTTCGACACCCCCCAATATGCCGTTACCCCCGGCCAGGCAGCCGTGCTCTATGACGGTGAGTATGTGCTGGGCGGAGGCTGGATTGAATAATTCCCCTGTTCTGGAAGAGATGAGGAGCCAAGCATTTGAAAAGTAACCTGACCCACCTACAGCAACTGGAAGCCGAGAGCATCCATATTCTTCGCGAGGTTGTGGCCGAGTTCAATAACCCGGTCATGCTCTACTCCGTCGGCAAGGATTCGGCGGTCATGCTGCACCTGGCCCGCAAGGCCTTTTTTCCGGCGCCGCCCCCCTTTCCCCTCTTGCACGTGGACACCACCTGGAAATTCCGCGAGATGATCCAGTTCCGCGACCGCATGGCTGCCGAATGCGGCCTCGACCTGATCGTGCATGTCAACCAGGAGGGGGTTAATAGGGGCATCAGTCCCTTTGAACACGGCTCGGCACTCTACACCGACGTCATGAAGACCGAGGGCTTGAAACAGGCCCTGGACCGCTACAAGTTTGACGCCGCCTTTGGTGGTGCCCGGCGGGACGAGGAGAAATCACGGGCCAAGGAGCGCATCTTCTCCTTCCGCAGCGCCAATCACCGCTGGGACCCCAAGAACCAGCGCCCGGAGTTGTGGAACCTGTACAACACCCGCGTCAAACCGGGGGAGAGCATCCGTGTCTTCCCGCTCTCCAACTGGACCGAACTGGACGTGTGGCAGTACATCCACCTGGAGAGCATCCCCATCGTGCCGCTCTACTACTCCGCCGTCCGGCCGGTGGTGGAACGGGACGGTATGCTGATCATGGTCGACGATGACCGCCTGGAACTGAGGAAAGGAGAGGTGGTGCAGCACAAATCGGTCCGCTTCCGCACCCTGGGGTGCTATCCCCTCACCGGCGCCGTGGAATCCGAAGCCGCCACCCTGCCCGAGATCATCCAGGAGATGCTGCTGACCCGCACCTCAGAACGCCAGGGACGCCTGATCGACCATGATCAGTCCGGATCCATGGAGAAGAAGAAGCAGGAGGGGTACTTCTAATGGCACATCAATCGGAACTTATCGAACGTGATATCCTGGCCTATCTCAAGAGCCAGGAAGAAAAATCGCTCTTGCGCTTCATCACCTGCGGCAGCGTCGACGACGGCAAAAGCACCCTGATTGGCCGCCTGCTGTGGGATTCCAAGATGGTCTTCGAAGATCAGCTGGCAACCCTGGAGGTGGACAGCAAAAAGGTCGGCACCCAGGGGGGCGCCATCGACTACGCCCTGCTGCTTGACGGACTGCAGGCCGAGCGGGAACAGGGCATCACCATCGACGTGGCCTATCGCTTCTTCTCCACCGACAAGCGCAAATTCATCGTCGCCGACACCCCCGGACACGAACAGTACACCCGCAACATGGTCACCGGCGCCTCCACCGCCCAGGTGGCCGTAATCCTGGTGGATGCCCGCAAGGGACTCCTGACCCAGACCCGCCGCCACAGCTTTCTGGTCTCGCTGGTCGGCATCCGCAATGTGGTCCTGGCAATCAACAAGATGGACCTGATACACTTTGACCAGCAACAGTACAACGCCATTGTGGCTGATTACGAACAGTTCGCCGCCCCGCTGGGCTTTGCCTCGATCACCGCCATCCCGCTCTCGGCCTTAAACGGTGACAACATGATCGAAGCCAGCCCCAACACCCCCTGGTACACTGGACCGACCCTGATGGAGTACCTGGAGACCGTCCAGCTGGAAGCCGACAACCGTCGACAGCCGTTCCGCCTGCCGGTGCAGTGGGTCAACCGCCCCCATCTGGACTTTCGCGGATTTTGCGGCACCATCGCCGCCGGCACGGTCCGGCCGGGTGATGAGCTGCAGGTGGCCTCCTCGGGGAGAGCCAGCAAGGTTGCCCGCATCGTCACCATGAATGGCGATCTGCCGGAAGCGGTGGCCGGCCAGGCCATCACCCTGACCCTGACGGACGAGATCGACATCAGCCGGGGAGACATGCTCTCCGCCCCCGATGCTCCACCGCTACATACCCGCCACCCCGAGGCGCATCTGGTCTGGATGCATGACCAGCCGCTCCAGCCGGGACAGATCTACCTGGTCAAGACCGCCACCGCCCTGACCCCCGGCCGGGTCACCACTGTTCAGTACGTGGTAGACATCAACACCCTGGAGCAGAAACAGGCCCCCACACTGGGCTTGAACGAAATCGGCATGGTTCGCCTGGAACTTGACCGTCCGGTGGTCTTCGATCCCTATCTTCAGAACCGTGATACGGGCAGCTTCATCCTGATCGACCGCTTCAGCAACGCCACCGTGGCAGCCGGGATGGTGATCGGCTCAGCGCCCCTGGATGGAGATCAGGCGCACGTCGTATCCGCATTTGCATCGGGTGAATTCACCCCCCGGCGCATCAACCTGAGTGAAACCTCCATCGGCGGCCGGGGAATCAGCGTGGTGGATCTGAGCGGAGAGGGTGGGGCGATTGAATTTGAGGTCTCCCCCGGTTTCCTGAACTATCTCGGCAAGGGCAACCGGGTACTCTTCCGTCTGCGGGATCTGGAACAACAGCAGGCGGTGGCGCTGATGGCCTTTGAGCACAGCCTGTCATTTGAGTTCGACCGAATCGCTGAGGGGATCAGTATCCTGGTCTTCAAGCGGGGGATAAAACCAGGGCAAGGATTGTTTGGTGACGATAGCGCGGGGATCTGATTACGTTTTGTTTTTGAGTCGGTACCGCGAAGACCTCCGATGATTTGCTTTAGGCCAGCTGTTTGGGTTAAATCTCGGAGGTCTTTGCTGTTCAGCCACATGCTGCCTTGCTTGCATAGTTGGAAAACAAGGGTATGGTTTCAAGATGGTAATTTTCCAATTTCACCCAAAAAGCAAATCTATATCCTTAAGGAGGTATGAATACCATGGCTAAAAAATGGGTGTATCTGTTCAATGAACTGGACCTGGCTTCTACCTATGTCGGCGGTAAATGGGACAATGTCCGGGGCTTGCTGGGCGGCAAAGGCGCAAACCTTGCTGAAATGACCAGGATCGGTCTGCCCGTGCCTCCCGGGTTCACCGTTACTACCGAGGCCTGTAATGCCTATCTGGCAGCCGGCATGGATTTCCCTGAAGCTATGTGGGAACAGGAACTGGCCGCCCTGGCCGAGGTGGAGAAGAAGACCGGCAAGAAATTCGGCGATCCGAATAACTCTCTGCTGGTCTCCTGCCGTTCAGGAGCCAAGTTCTCCATGCCGGGCATGATGGATACGGTGCTCAACATCGGCCTGAATGAAGAGACGGTCAAGAGCATGATCAAGAGCACGGGCGATGCACGCTTTGTCTATGATTCCTACCGCAGGCTGATCCAGATGTTCGGATCCGTTGTCATGGGTGTTCCCGACGAACCTTTCGAAGAGGTCATTACCGAAGTACGCAAGGAGCGCCGGGTTAAGAGCGATGCCGAGATGACCGCTGAGGACTGGATGAACATCGGTGACCGCTTCAGGGATATATTCCGTCGCTACAACCGCATCGACTTCCCGACCGATCCGCTGGAACAGTTGCGCTTGGCGACCGAGGCCGTCTTCAAGTCCTGGAATGGCAAGCGCGCCATCGACTACCGCAACGCTGCCAAGATACCGCACGACCTGGGCACGGCGGTCAACATCCAGACCATGGTCTTTGGCAATATGGGGGATGACAGCGCCACCGGTGTTGCCATGACACGCAATGCCACCACAGGCGAAAAACAGATCGAAGGTGACTACCTGATCAATGCCCAGGGAGAGGATGTGGTTGCCGGTATTCGCGCCACCGATCCGGTTGAGAAGATGGCCCAGACCATGCCCGCCTCCTGGAATGAGTTTGTCGAAATTACCGGGATCCTTGAAAAACATTACCGCAATATGCAGGATGTGGAATTCACGGTGGAACGGGGTAAGCTCTGGATGCTCCAGACCCGCGACGGCAAGCGTACCGCCCAGGCTTCTGTTCGCATAGCCGTCGAGATGGTGGATGAGGGGTTGATCTCCAGCGAGGAAGCGGTCATGCGCGTGACTCCCGAACAGGTCGATTTTTTCCTGCATCCCCAGTTCAATCCGCTCTCGAAGAAAGCCGCCAAAGCGGAAGGGCGCCTGCTTGCCAGCGGCCTGAATGTTTCACCGGGTGCTGCCGTGGGCATGATTGCCTTTGATGCCGACCTGGCTGAAAGCTGGGCAAAACATGAAGGCAAAGCGGTGATCATGGTCAGGCCTGAAACAAAGCCCGATGACGTGCATGGCATGCTGGCAGCCGAAGGAATCCTGACCAGCCGCGGCGGCCGCACCAGCCATGCCGCCCTGGTTGCGCGCCAGTTCGGTAAGCCGGCCGTGGTCGGCGTTGCCGCGCTGGAGATAGACATGTCCCTGCGTCTCATGACCGTGGGAGAACTGGTCGTCAACGAGGGGGACTGGATATCCATTGACGGCTCCACCGGCGAGGTCTATCTGGGCAAGCTGGAAACCATGGTGCCGGACATATCCGATCCGTGGCTCAAGCGTCTGCTCCTGCTGGCTGACGGCTTTCGCCGGTTGGGCGTCTGGGCCAATGCGGACTACCCCGCTGATGCCAAGCGGGCGCGGGAGTACGGGGCCGGCGGTATCGGTCTCTGCCGCACCGAACATATGTTCTTCCAGAGTGAGCGCCTTCCTTTCGTGCAGAAGATGATCATGACCAACCAGCCAACCGAGCGCCGCGAGGCGTTGGACGCATTGCTCCCCTTCCAGCGTGAGGATTTTATCGGACTTTTCCGCGCCATGCACGGGCTGCCGGTGATTATCCGCCTGATCGATCCGCCGCTGCATGAGTTTCTGCCGAGCTTTGAATCGTTGATGACCAGTCTTGCCGACAACAAGATCCGTCTTTTGCGTGCCGCCAGCCTGAATGAGATCGACGAGCTGCTCTACAAGATCGAAAATGACGAACATGTCCTCAGCCGCGTGCAGTCCCTCCATGAAGCCAACCCGATGCTCGGCTTGCGCGGCGTGCGCCTGGGCATCATGATGCCGGACCTGACCCAGATGCAGGTGCGGGCGATTTTCGAAGCAGCCTGCCTCTGCAAAAAAGAGGGGGTGGATGTATTGCCCGAGGTGATGATTCCGCTCACCAGCCATGTTAATGAACTCATCGTGCAGCGCCAGGCGCTGGAGGAGGTGGTCAAGGACGTGCTTGAGGAGCAGGGCATGAGTATCGATTACAAGTTCGGCACGATGATCGAAATACCGCGTGCGGCCCTGACAGCAGACGAGATCGCCGAGCACGCCGAGTTTTTCTCATTCGGCACCAATGACCTGACCCAGACCACCTTTGGCATCAGCCGCGATGATGCCGAGAAGGGCTTCCTGATCGACTATATCCAGGCCGGAATACTCCCGGAAAACCCTTTTGAGTCAATTGACAGGAAAGGGGTGGCGAAACTGATGGGTATCGGCGTTGAACTTGGCCGGAATACCCGCCCTGACCTTGAAGTCGGGATCTGCGGGGAGCATGGGGGCGATCCCAAGTCGATTGCGATCTGTCACGAACTGGGACTCAATTACGTCAGCTGTTCGCCGTTCCGCGTGCCGATCGCCCGCCTGGCTGCCGCCCAGGCCGCTCTGCGTGAGCGCATGGCGGACGATGATGATCTGTAGTAATGGGGAAGGCCCCGCAGACGCGGGGCATTTTGAAATGATAGCGTAATAATTCAAAATCTCATCACGCAACGACGCAATGAAAGTCGGAAATACTCATGAATAGATCTTCTACGTGCTATTGAATGATTTTCAAGAAAGCTGTTCTGCCAGTTCTGCACAAAATTTTGGTCTATTCTCAGGACTTTTAGTTTTCGTTGCGACGTTGCATGAGACCAGTTCAGATTTGCCGGTAATCCTTTCGTAATCTGTCCTTCATCCCAACATTTCAGTTGTGCAGCTGCCCATTAACCGACGCAATGCAGATCTAGCACTGTCGCCGGCATCAAATCCGTGAAACCTGAGAGAACAGGCCGCAACCGACGGATAAAATCGGTGGGTCTGGTCGACAGAATCCAGGTAATGCCTTCAAAGGATCTCCAATGCGGAGCTCCTTTTTGTTTAACCATTGAGATAAGACGGGCTCCCCACTATGTCATTCGGAACGAGAAGTATGGTAATTGTTTTGACTTCTAGTAAACTTAAGAAAATAATGAGGGGCAATCGGAAGATGTCTTGTTGAGCTTGTCAAGGCGGGATGCTTTCGTTGTTGTGTCCTGCAAGCTGAACGTGGGGAGTTGACCATACCTGTCCAGCTTACCGCGATGGTGCAGTGGTGAATGGCATTCTGATTACACTTGCATACAGATCTATTGAACGGGAGAAAACTGAATGCAATCAGGCAATATGCAGGGGATGACCATTGCGCCATTAATTGGCGGGGACGTTTCGGCAGAGGAACAATCAGGTTCTCTCCATTTACGTGGGCAACCCATCAGCAGTGTGTTTGAACTGGCCCCCATACCCATGGTGTTGACCAGCCTGCCGGAAGGTGTTTTTCTCGAGGTTAACCGTGAATTCCTTCGTAAATTCGGGTTTTCACGTGAGGAAGTCATTGGCAAGACCACCGTCGAGCTTGATATGTGGGTCAACCTCGCTGAACGTAACCGTTACCTGCGGATGATCAGCGAAGAACATCACGTCAACGCTTTTGAGGCAACAATGAGAATCAAGGCTGGTGATGTGAAAACGGTCAGGTGTACCGGTTCTCTCGTGGATATGGATGGTAAAAGCCATGTGCTCAACACAATTTTCGATATTACTGATCAAAAAAACGCGGAAACAGCGCTCCAGGAAAGTGAAAGACGGTTCAGGAACTTTTTTGAACAGTCCGGTGATGCTTTTCTGATTCTCGATGACGGTCTGTTTATCGACTGCAATACGGCGGCGATACGGTCATTGGGGTATGATGACAAGCATGGCATCGTGTTGCATTCACCTGCGGAGATTTCACCTGAACTGCAGCCAGATGGAAGATTATCGGCGGAAAAAACCAGTGCAATGGTTGCCACGGCCTTTTCTGAAGGCGGTCACCGTTTTGAATGGATGCATCTCAAGGCGGATGGTTCAGAACTTCCGGTGGAGGTTTCCCTGACCCCCATGTCTTTGGGGGGGAAACGATTGCTGCATGTTATTTGGCGCGATATTTCCGAGCGTAAACAGTTGGAACTCAGAGAACAGACCCGTCTCGCAATTCTGGAGAAAATGGCCACCGGCGCAGCACTCACCTGTCTGCTTGATGCCATTGTCACGTTCGTTGAAAAAAATAGTCCTGGCGCTCTCTGCTCCATATTGATCGCCAACGATGAGGGCACCCGCCTGTTTCACGGAGCAGCCCCCAGTTTGCCGGACTTCTATAATGAAGCTGTAAATGGTTTGAAAATAAAGCAGGGAAAGGGGGCATGCGGGACAGCTGCTTTCCTGAAAAAGCGGGTTGTCGTTGATGATCTCCAGGGGCATCCGTATTGGAAGGGTTTCGAGCCCGCTATCCAAGCAGGCCTGTGCTCATGCTGGTCTGAACCGGTTCTTTCGTCGGAGGGAGAACTGCTGGGAACCTTTGCCACCTATCACCGGGAGCCTCGTTCACCAAGCCGCAACGAAATCGCTCTGATCGAGTCGGCTGCCCATTTGGCCAGCATTGCAATCGGTCGTGCACGGGATAACGAACGTCGCAACTCTTTGGAAGAACATGTTCGCCAGATGCAGAAAATTGAGGCGATTGGACAGCTGGCAGGGGGCATCGCCCATGACTTCAATAATCTGCTGACCCCTATTTTGGGCTACGCGGAGATGGTGAGCAAGAGCCTCGGGCAAGATCATCCTTGTCTGCCAAAAGTTAAAGGCATAGTGTTGGCCGCAAACAAATCAAAGGACCTTGTAAAAAAACTGCTGTCATTTTGCCACAAACAGAATCTTATCAAGACCCATATCGATCTCAACAGTGTGATTGATTCTTTTAAGGACATTATCAGGCGCACTGTTCGCGCAAACATATCTTTGGAGCTCAGTCTTGCACCTGGCGGCGCACATATTCTGGCAGACCAGGGACAGATGGAACAGATTTTACTGAATTTATCGGTGAATGCCCAGGATGCCATTGAAGGCAATGGCGCCATCACCATAGAGACCGGGCACGTCTTTTTTGATGACGAATACGTAAAATTTAATCCCGGCGTACAGCCGGGAGCATACGTTCTGCTGGCGTTTTCCGATGATGGCTGCGGCATGACGGATGAGGTAATGCGTCATATCTTCGAGCCATTTTATACCACAAAAGCTACCGGACGCGGCACGGGGCTCGGCCTTGCCACCACCTTTGGTATCATTGGTCAGCATGATGGGCACATCAAGGTTCGCAGTGAGGTGGGGAAGGGCACAACCTTCAGCATGTACTTCCCCGAAAATATTTCATCAGGCGGGACACTGGAAAAACCGATGGTTGAGCACCGTCAGCATGCTCAGCTAGACAAGACGATCCTTTTCATTGACGACAATGAGATGATTCTTGATATGGCGCGGATCATTCTTGAAATGAATGGCTATACTGTTTTACTCGATTCAACGCCGTCAAAAGCCCTGGACATTGCAACATCCCATGAAGGTTCCATCGATTTGCTGATTACGGATGTGGTCATGCCCGAAATGAATGGCCCGGAGCTGTATGAACGATTATTGGCGATATATCCAAAGCTGCCGGTACTGTATATTTCAGGTTATAAAGACGATGTGGTGCTGCGGGGAGGCGCGCCGGAAGAAGACGTTGTTTTCGTGCCCAAACCGTTTACTTCAGAACAACTCTTGGGCAGAATAGAACAGATTTTGTATGCTGAAATTGATGAAATATCAGACAAATAGAGTACTAATCGTTGAATTGAGGCATGCTGCCGCACTGATCACGCTGGATACTGACTATCACAGGGGGGGACGGTAACGGCAGCAGTTTTCTAATGCCATCTTTACTCCAGTTCCATGAGGAACTCGGATATATTTTCCACATCCTGCATCTCCCGGAATTCCCGGTAGCCATCAATGACGTCCTCATCAAAGCCGCGATAGTAGAGGGGTCTGGCGCTCTTCAGGCCTGAAAGGGCTTTGCCGGTGGCATAGCTCGAATCCGCCAGTTTTTCCGCCCTGAACTTAAGACCGAGTACGATACTAAACCCCAGTTGGAACAGGCTTTTCAGATGTTCGCTGCTGAGGATTTCCAACCCCTTGGTTTCATCCCCGTGACACAGGTGCTCAAGGGCAATGTTCAGGTAGCCGTAGACCCTTTCCACTACCGATTTCATCTGTTCCGTGTCATCAAGGTGGGCCTGGTCTGCCACCAGTGCGGTATTTATGAGATAATTCAGCTCCATGCGGAAGAGTTCCGAGTCCATCAGGAGCATAACCCTCTCCAGGAACGTTGTGCCGGTCAGAAACGTCACCGGAAGAGTAGTTGTCTCACCCGTCTGAACGAGCACTTTGTTGCATTTGGGGGTGAAGGTGGCCGGGTTGATTCTGGAGTAAATCTCAAGCGCCTCATCATAGGGAGGAAAGCCCAGATCGGCAAGGCGTCCCGATTTCGTGCGATAACACTCCTCCTCTGATTCAATGTCAATTTCTCCGCTGACACTCTCCATGAGCGCAGTGTAGAGCGGGTTGTCGAGGCGGCAGATTATCTCCAGAAAGGAGCCGATTACCTGAGAGTGTTCAGGATTCTTGAATTTTATCAAGAACACATCGTCAAAAGTGTGGTCCCAATCGGTCTGACGTTCTTCATCGGTGTTTAGATCGCCAATGCCTCCTGCCACAAGAAGCTCCCTCCCCAGAATCAAGGAGAGGAGATTGAAATCCAGGTGCGGGAGTAATTCCTGGAAATGCTCCTCACTCCCTTTTAGAATATAGCCGAGGTAGTCGACCGCCTTATCATTCAGAAGCGACCAGCCTCTCCAGAGTTCCATGTCCAGGATGAAAAGGCATTGCGCCGGATTCGCCAAACTCAGTAATTTCAGGGCATCGGGAACGCCGATTTCCTTGAATAGCCAGTAGAGCTCCTGGGGATGCATGGCCCAGGTCAGTTTCTTTGCGTCCGGATCTCCCGGAATCAGCTCCACCCTCTCCTTGGGGAGCAGGCCGTCAAGATAGCTGCGTTTTTCGTCAAATGGAAGTTTTCGGAACTCTTCCTCAGCAAGTCTTACTCCCTGAGTAGCTGCCGCGCCGGGACTTCTTTCTGTTATGCTGTTTTCCACTCTGTATTCTCCTTGTTTGAAACAATCCGGTGTTCACGTGACATAATAGCATCATTTTACGCCCTCGATCTATCAGATCACATCTCCCCAGTTATGTGCTCTGGTGCTGTTGAACGATAGTGCGTGTAAAAGCTATTAATATCAATATGATAGAAAAAATTAGTCTTGCAAGCTGTTGTCTGGCGTGATAGCTTCCATGTCGTGCATTGATCTTTTGCCAGGAGAGATAGATGAAGAATTACGTTAATGATACGAATCAGGATGTTGTGGCAGCCAGCCCTGTGCTAGAAGGCACCGTGCAGTACCTGTCAACCGTCGGCAACCCGGACCTGCCGTTTGGTACGATTCTGCGGGAAAAAGACAATCCTGACAGCCCGCACCTGCGGATCACGGCCGTCACCACCATGTCAGACGGGGGGGCATGGCTCACACCTGTGGAGATGATTAAGAACGAATACCGCATCAAGTATTCATTCATAACTTTCACCCACAGCACCATTGCCGGTTCCATGCCACAGGAAGCCGCAACCAAAGCAGAGGCCATTGCTCTGGCGCGCGACTGGCTCGTTCGGGTTTACCAGCCGGTGGAATTCGATTATGTGACCGTTGAGGAACCATGATGGGGGCGGGAGATGGTCGGCAGGTCATGACTCGCGTCATGTGGAGGAGATGACCGATGCACGGTAAGTTGCTGTTTCTGATCAACCGCTATGGTGAGTGGACATACGCACGGCTCGACGCTGTCGAGGCTCAGGACGAATATATAACCATTACATTTATTCCCCGCTCCAATGACGATGCTCTGAAGAATATCCTGTCTGAATACCGCGGGTTTGTGGGGCTGGCCTGTGAATCGCATACCTGTCATGCATCCATACGGGAAATCATTTTTCAACAGGCGCACGATGAGGAGTTGGTGAAGATACATTGCCGGCGGATAGAGTTGAAGTCCACTCTGGCCTTGATCGCAGAAGAAAAGGTTGAGCAGTGGGAACAGGAGTGGGATAAACCGAGCAGAGCGCTGGGCACCTACGACGGCATGATGGGTTTTGCCCAGTCATTGCCTGTCAGGCCCGGTTTCGTCATCCTGGTAAATCAGGTAGCCTGGAGGATACTGCTCGGAAGGGACATGCCCTATGAATATGGACAGAAGGGAAGAGTTTCGATGTTCAGCAATGCGAACGGCACTGCTGATCCCAAGATCCGCGCACTGCTGGATACGCCCTGTCCTTTCCGCCTGTTGTACCCCGTTCTCGGCCATCAAATGGATGAGTTCCTTGAACTGTCACGCCTGTTTGCGGGTTATTTGCTGATGGATCACGGCGTTGTTGACTACGTCAGGACGTTTAGTGCGGAGGCTGACCCGGATGGTCAGCTCCGTGTTTCGTTCAAGGGGAGCCGGGCCGGTGTGATGCGGGACGATTTGCCGATACAGGTTGTTATTCAAGACGCTTTTCTGCTCGATCCTCCCACGGATATCTGAAACGTACGAAGGAGGAGGAACGCAATGATCAATAGGGAGCGGCTTTTTGCCACGTTCATGGAGCTGTGCAGCATCGATTCCGAGCCGACCAGGGAACGCCAGATGGCCGATAATGTGCGTGAACGCCTGGAAAAGCTCGGCTTCAGCGTTTCGGAGGATGGAGTCGGGGACATGATTGGTGGCAACGCGGGAAATCTCGTAGCCCGTCTCGATGGCAGCGAAGCTGGAGCGCCGCTGCTCTTCTCCTGCCACCTGGACCGTGTCGTTCCGGGTGTGGGGGTCAAGCCGCGCATCGAGGGCGATTTCATAGTCAGTGATGGAACCACGGTGCTGGGCGCCGATGATGCCGCTGGTTTGGCAGCTCTTCTGGAAGGGGTGGCAACGCTACGGGAACGGGGAATACCCCATCCGCCTTTGGAAATTGTCCTGAGCGTTGCCGAAGAATTGGCCTTGGTCGGTTCCCGTCATTTCGACTCAGGGCAGCTCACCGCTCGTTCCGGTTTTGTGCTGGATGCGGCCGGGAAAGTTGGCGAAATTGTAATCCAGGCGCCGGAGCAGCAGAAATTCAAGGCTGTTTTTCATGGCCGCAGTGCTCATGCCGGATTTGACCCGGAACAGGGGGCGTCGGCCATCCAGATGGCCGGGGTCGCCATCAGCCGGATGCAATTGCTGCGCATCGACCCGGAAACGACCGCCAATATCGGCAGTATATCGGCCAGCGGGCCAACCAATATCGTTCCGGAGCGCTGTGAACTACTGGGGGAAGTCCGCTCCCTGGATCCGGAAAAAGTGCGGATCCAGCTGGATGCCTTGACCGGAACCATGGAGTCCGCGGCTGCCGAGTATGGTGGGTCGGTGGAGATAGCGGTAATGCCGTGCTATCCATCCTATAAACTGGCTGAAGACACGGAACCGGCCCGGCGGGCCGCCCGTGCAGCCCTGCGGATCGGCGTTCCGGTCCTGTTCAGACCAAGCGGAGGCGGGTCCGACGCCAACATCTTTAACAGCAGGGGCCTGCAGACGGTAGTGTTGTGCTGTGGGTATGAACAAGCCCACACCAGCGGAGAACGAATTCCCCTGGAACAGTTGGAGCTGTTAACGGAGTGGGTAGTGGCCATTGTAAGTGAAGGCTCTGATAAGAACCGTTGACCATGGCGTGTATGGTAAGGCCGGTTTTACGCCTGTTTCCAGGCCTGGGGACTGGATGGAGATACGACTTCAGCGGCCGGACAGATAACACGCCGGAGGTTTTGTTCTTCATTAAACATATAACAGCCACGGCGATGCGCGAATCATTTGCTGGGCATGGAGCTTCCAGAGAAGATCGTATGTGTCTGCTGTCGTTTGCCATCGATAAACACCCCCGCTATCGCCTGGTGCTGGCGGCCAACCGTGACGAGTACTA
>JACAAY010000068.1 GCA_013377095.1 Desulfuromonadales bacterium | reverse complement strand
TCAGTCGCGCTGGAGACCTGCACCGGGTGCGGGGCCTGCGCCAAGGCCTGTCACAGCTACCTGGGGACGGATGATTATTTCAACATCCCGGCTGCCCGGGCCGGTTTGATGCGCAGGGTCTACAAGCGCCACTTTACCCTGATCGGAAAGCTGCTTGGCGCTGTGACCGGCGTCGCCGACCTTGATGAGGAAACCCTGCAACGCTGGGTTGACTACTTCTATCAATGCACGGTCTGCCGCCGCTGCGCGCGCTTCTGTCCCTTCGGGATCGACAACGGTGAAATCGTGCTGGCGGGACGGAATATCCTGGCACAGCTGGGGATCGCTCCCGGTTTCATGGTGAATATTGCACGTAACGAGCTGGAAGCAGGCAACAATACCGGCATTCCAAAACCGGCTGTCCTCGACAGCTGCTCTTTCCTGGAAGAGGAACTGCGAGAGGAGACCGGCCTCGACATCAGAATTCCGGTGGACAAGCCCGACTCCGATTATCTCTATCTCCCCTCGTCCTCCGAAATGTTCTCCAACGTGGAAACACTGATGGGGGCCGCCAAGCTGTTCCATGTCCTTGGTATCAACTGGACCCTGTCCACCACGCTGCTGGAGGCCGCCAATTACGGTTTCCTCTTCAATCTTGAGGTCATGAAGGAGCACAACCTGCGCATGCGGCAGGCTGCCGTCGAAGTCGGAGCGCACACGGTTATCGTTGGTGAGTGCGGGCATGGCTGGAGGGTGGCCAGGATGTGCTCCGAGGGGGCCAACGGCCCACTCCCCTTCAGCCTGGTGCACGTCCTGGACTTCATGGCAGCGCGCCTAACGGATCTCACGCTCTCCAGACTCCCCCTGCGTGCAACCCTGCACGACTCGTGCAACTACGCCAGGAGCGCGGGGCTGGTGGATACGCCGCGTGAAATCATGGCCGCCTGCGTGGAGGAATTCGTTGAGATGACTCCCAACCGGGAGATGACCTTCTGTTGTGGCGGGGGTTCGGGACTGCTGATGGAGGAAATGATGGAACTGCGCATGAAGATGGGTAAGATGAAAGCGGAACAGATCCGCCGACTGCTCCCCCTGGATTATGTTGCCCTGCCCTGCGCCAGTTGCAAGGCCCAGGTTCCGCTGGTGCTCAGGCACTACGGAATGGAGGGAATCAGGACCGGGGGCGTGATCGATCTGCTGGGTAAGGCCCTGCGGTTGTAATTCCCACTTGCATTCAAGACGAAAGAGAGGATTCCATGCTTGATGACACGACATTTGCGCTACTGGAACTCACCCAGAAGGGCTACCTGTGCAGCCAGATCCTGCTGATCCTGGCACTGCGCGACCAGGGCAGGGAAAACCCCGGCCTGGTACGGGCCATGTCTGGCCTGTCCCGTGGCACAGCCGGACAGTTGGGTGTCTGCGGTACGCTCACCGGCGCCGCCTGCCTGCTCTCCTTCTATGCCGCCAAGGGGAGTGACGACGAGCAGGAGAGCGATCTGTTGCCCGGTATGCTCGAAGAACTCTGGGAGTGGTTCGAAGAAACCTACACGCCCCAGTTCAGCGGCATCACCTGCGGTGCCATCCTCTCCGATGGCGCCGAACCGGCGCAACGCTGCGGAGCGATCGTTGCCGCCACCTACCACAAATGCCAGGAAATCCTGGCTGCCAATGGTTTTGATCCGTTCCAGGGGCTTGATGCATAGCAAATCCGGTTTGGAGCAGCACACCGCCGACAAGCTTCAGCTTCTCGAGTGATGGCACTAAATCCATGCAGCAGCGGGCAAGGTAACAGCTCTTACCCCACCTCATCACTCATTGCCCAATTTTCTGAATCCTTCCGATCCTCTGCCTCAATTTAATTGACTTTTCAGGCAATTCCCTTGACTCGTTATCTATAATAAAATATAACGTATTCGTAATACAAATCCATGCATATCGCAAGGCTCTGCATCCAAGTCAATTCTGCTTGTATGGCTTCGCTTCAGGCGCATGCCGCCGTTATTGTGCTTTTTCCTCGCATTTCGTTCAGATAAAAAATTCAACTTGTTTTGTACAGGAGGTTTGACGTGGGTTCACATGTTGGACGGATGGTAGTTCTCTGGCTTGCTTTGGAGGTTCTCACTCTTTGCGGAGCAGAATCGGCGCTGGCCGCCGGCTTTGGTGTGGAGAGCATGGGCAGCGCCTACAATGTCACCGGGCTCAATGACTCCGGACAGGCGACCGGGCTCCAGCCATTTGACACGACGACCGGCGGTTTCCCCAGCTACTTCTACACGCCGGGCACGGGCAGACAGCAAATCAGGGGCCCCATGGACATCCGGACCCGCGGCGTGAGCGATGACGGCACCACAGTCGGCGAAAGGCAGGATCAATGGGCCGGCGAACTCTCCATCATCACCTGGAAGAACGGCACGCTCACCAGACTCCTGTTTCCGGGAGAGTATACCGAAGGCCGGGCCTATGCCATCAACAGGTCCGGGGTGATCGTCGGCGAGGCGAATCATCCCGCGCTCGTTACGAACACGGCCTTTCGTTACAAAGACGGCACGATGGAAAACCTTGGGGCTCTTCCCGGCGCCACGGCGAGCGAGGCCCGTGCAGTAAATGATTTGGGTCAATCCGCGGGTTCCTCGTTTACCGGTTTCATATTGAACAGCGGAAGCAAACGCGCAGTCCGCTTTGAATTGAACGGCACGATCACCGACCTGGGCACCCTGGGTGGTACCAGTAGCCAGGCCTTCGGTATCAATAACCTTGGCCAGGTCATCGGAACATCGGTTGTCGAGCCCGACGGCATGAACAGCAATGCCTTCCTCTACAGTAATGGCGCCATGATCAACCTGGGCAGCCTGGCCGGGCTGGGGAGTTTTCCCTGGAAGATCAACAACAGCGGCAAGATTGTCGGCTATTCGACCGACGCTAACTGGATCGAGCGAGCCTTTGTCTATTCGGACTGGACGATGAAAAATATCGACAGCATCGGCGTGAAGGGAAGCCAGGCCCTGGACGTGAATGACGGCGGGCTGGTGGTCGGCTACTTCAAGGATGCCGCTCGCGTGAGCCACGCCTTCCTCTACACCGACGACGCCGGACAGATCGACCTGAACAGCCTCCTGCCGGCCGACTCAGGCTGGATGCTGAACGAGGCCCACAAGATAAACGAGAAAGGGCAGATCGCGGGCGTCGGCACATATAACGGCACAAGCCAGGGTTTTCTGCTGACCCCCTCGGCGCGCATCACCGCCTTTAGCCTCCCCTCCACGGCCAGTTCCCTGACCGTGCCGGTGTCAACGTTCACGGCAACGGATGGGGGTAATGCGCTCAGCTATCTGATCACCGAGAGCGCCACCGTCCCGTCAACAAGCAACACTGGCTGGAGCGGCAGCGTTCCAACCGTTTTCACCTTCTCCGGCTCCGGTTCCAAAACAGCCTACGCCTGGGTTAAGGACGTCAAGGGGATCATCTCCGCAAGCGCAGCCTCAAACGTAGCCATTACCTCTCCCGAACTCAGTATCAATGCCAACAAACCCAACCCGCATGTCGTTGGCACGGATGTTACCTTCACCGCCCAGGTTACGGGCGGCGGCAGCTACCAGTACCGTTTCCGTCTCTTCGACGGCTCCACCTGGAGCGAAGTCAGCCCCTATTCCGATGCAGCCGCGTGGACCATGCCGGCTGATACCGCGCCGGGCTTCTATACCGTCAGCGTCGAAGCGCGCGCGGCCGGCTCCACCGTAACCCGTGACGCCATCACGACCCTCAACTATCGTATCAATGCCACTGATGCTGCCGCAGCTGCCACCGGCGTGAGCATCAACACAAGCCTCCCCTCACCTCAGCCCGCAGGAACCGCGGTCACCTTTACCGCACACGGTCTAGGCTCCAGCGCCTATGAGTACCGCTTCTATCTCATGAAGTACGGCGAGTGGAAGATGGTCCAGGATTATTCCGCCACTGACAGTTTCACCCTCCCCGCCAACTCCCCCCGCGGCGCCTACGCCGTCAGGGTGGATGCGCGCGGCGCCGGATCGGCGGCCGACAGCGAGGCGACTATAACACAGAACTACCTCATCAGCGCCCCTCCCGCTACCGGGGTAGTATTCATGGAGAATGGCGAATGGCCTGCCGGGAAGGAATTGAAGATAGGCTACGGCAGCAGCGGCGCCAACCACGCCTTCTCCGTCAAAGGAAAGGGTTCAACTGCCTACGAGTACCGTTTCACGTGGTTCGATGGCACGAACTGGAATGTAGTCCAGCCGTGGTCTCTCAACGATTACTGGAATGTCTTGAAACTTCCCCTGGGAGTCTATGCCGTCAAGGTTGATGTACGCGGTCTCGGCTCCACCGCCGATGGCGAAGCGTCCGCCACCATGACTGTCCGTGTCGCGGCCAGTGCGGCGACCAGCGTGACCCTGACCACGGACAAGAGCAGCCCGCAGCTGTCCGGGACAGAAGTTGTCTTTACCGCCCAGGCCCAGGGAAGCGCCACGGCAGCCCCCCTCTTCGAGTACCGCTTCCTCCTCAACAAAGGTGGGGTTTCCACGGTCGTGCAGGAATATTCCTCGCTAAACAGCTGGACCCTCCCTTCTACCACCTACAACGGGACCTATGCCGTCACGGTTCAGGCCCGCGGCGCCAATTCAACTGTTGATTACGACGTTTACAAGACAGTGAATTACCAGCTTACCGCTCCTCCGAACGACCTGAATGTATCCTTCAGCATGCCGTCCCAGTTCGTCGTGGCTGACTCGGCTACCACCACCTGGCAACTGACCGACATCGGCAGCAATGGTCTTAGTTCCTCCACAACCAACGGCATCAACACCTCCGGCCAGATCGTAGGCTACGATTCCACTGCCTTCGTCTGGGACACCAATGGCCGCACCGATCTGCCCATGCAGTACTCCCAAGGCATCAATGAGGCCGGACAGATCATTGGTACGAACGTCGGTTATCTGGTGCTTGACTCCTTCTTCTACGACAAAGGCACGGTAACCAAGCTTAAGCCGCTGACCGGCTATCCCAACGCCGGCGTTCTCGGAATCAACAATAATGGTCAGATCGTCGGCTCTTCCCAGGCCGCCACCGACATGCCCGAGACATGGGCAACGATCTGGAACAACGGGGTGGCCAGCAGCCTGCCCGGCTACGACGGAAACCCGGCCCATGGTGTTGCCTATGCCATCAACGACAACGGCGACGCGGTGGGAAGCTTCATGGGGAGCCAGTTGGGGGGCGCGGTGCTCTGGAAAAACGGCAGGATGATCAACCTCTCGGCCTCCTGCGACCCGACCAAACTGATCGACCCCAACAACCCCAACCTGGGTAACTGCTGGAGTCTGGCTATCGGCATCAACAACGCCGGCCAGGTGGCCGGCGCCTTCAACGATCCCTACAGCCGCTCCATGATCTGGAACAATGGCGTTTCCACCCCCCTGCCGGTGATCGACGGCACCCAGGGGAGCCGCCCCACCGCCATCAACAACCTGGGACAGGTCGTCGGGTGGAGATATTACAATCCTCCCGCCGGCGGGGATATCATCAACCACGCGGTCCTCTGGGACCGGGGGCAGATGATCGATCTGAACAATGTGATCGATCCGGCTTCCGGCGCCACCCTGGTGTACGCCAACGGCATCAACGACAACGGCGAGATCGTCGGCTCCATGAAGACCACCGCGGACACGAATACCCACCACTTCCGCCTCTCCCCGGTGATCACGATCCCCGTACCGGTATCTTCCTTCACCGCCACCGGCTCTCTGGATATTGCCGGCTACCTGTTGACCGAATCCAGCGTCACCCCTGCCCCGGACAACGCCGGCTGGAGCGCCTCAAAACCCGACAGCTACTCCTTCAGCGGTTACGGTGTGAAGAACATCTGCGCCTGGGCCAAGGACTCGGCCGGCAACATCTCGGCCGGTTCCTGTACCACGATCAACATCATTCGCAACGCACCGCCGGTAGTCGGCTGGTTCAGCATGCCGGCCAACTCAATCGCGCTTACTGTGCCTATCACCAGCTTCAGCGGTTACAGCAGGATCGGCCTGTCCGGTTACTTGATCACCGAGAGCGCCACCCCTCCGGCAACGAATGCCCAGGGATGGAGCGCCACGGCTCCAACCAGCTACACCTTCTCAGGGGACGGCGCAAAGATCCTCTATGCCTGGGTTAAAGACTCTGCCGGAAACGTATCCACCGCAGTCAGCGCACAGGTATCAATAGCGCCAGATGCAACACTTCCAACCGTAACCGATTTCACCATACCCGCAAATGCCTCCACCCTGACGGTGCCGGTTCTAACCTTTAAAGCAACCGATAACTTCGGTGTCACCGGCTACATGCTGACTGACACCTCAAGCGCCCCACTCCCCGCCGACTCCTCTTGGAAGGGCGCGGCGCCCACCAGTTACACTTTCACGACTGACGGGGCACACACCCTCTACGCCTGGGCCAAGGACGCGGCCGGGAACGTTTCTTCAGCTCTGAGCGCTTCCGTCACCATCGTCCTGCCGCCGTCGGTCACCAGCTTCAGCATGCGGCCCCTCTCCTTCGGAGGCAGTTCCCTGACCGGCGCCTGGAGCGTAACCAACCTGGGCAAGATCCTTAACGACACCCTGCAAGCGACCGGCAGAACCCTATACAAGAACGGCCAGTCCTACTCGTCCCAGCCGTACTCAATCAGCAACAGCGGCCTGATCACCGGAAGCGCCATCTCGGTTGCCCTG
Source organism: Desulfuromonadales bacterium (assembly GCA_013377095.1). Lineage (GTDB taxonomy): Bacteria > Desulfobacterota > Desulfuromonadia > Geobacterales > Pseudopelobacteraceae > Pseudopelobacter. Next base: position 19,654 of record JACAAY010000068.1, on the reverse strand, counting down.
GGCACCACCACTCCCTCCAAAGGTCACGTGGTTTACTGGAACAACGGCGTGGCAGGCGACTTGGGGAGTTTCCCCCTGCACAATGACGCCACCAACGGCAAGGCCTATGTCTATGGGAGCAACTCCACACAGATTGTAGGTGTATCGAGAGGTGTTTACGGAGGACTTGCCCCACCATTCATGCCCTACAAGTATTCTCTTTCCGACGGCTCAACTGTCCAGGTGGAAGTGCCACCTCTGGCTCTGTCGGCCTACGCCACCGCCATAAACGACGCCGGGCAGATCGTCGGCTACTCCACCACGACTGACCCGGGGTCAGGCGAGTATGCGCTGGGCAGCGCCTTCATCAGGAAAAACCCCACGAACGTCTACACCCTGACCGGCGTAACTGCCGGCAAATCCAGGGCCGACGCCATCAACAGCACGGGTATGATCGTTGGAACCAACTTCAACTCAAATACAAGCAAATATACGGCCTTCCTCTACGACTCGACCGGCGATAACCTGACCCACATCGGTATCCTTCCCGGCGGAACCAGCAGTAGCGCCACCGCCATCAACGACAACGGTCAGATCATCGGTTACTCGTCCGTCGACTCGTTGACCTTGGTCAGACACGGTTTCATCTACAGCAATGGCGCCATGACCGACCTCGGGGTCCTGGGAGATTCGACCAGGAGCACCATCGCCCGTGGAATCAACAGCTCCGGCATGGTGGTCGGCGACACCGGAATGGTATTTTCCAGTTCCAATCCGCCTCCGGATCCCAGCCTCTTCGCCCAGGGCAGGCAAGCCCCATTGGGAGTAGGCTTCATCTACATGAACGGCACGATGTTCGACTTGAACAGCCTGATTGCGCCGAATTCCGGCTTTACCATTCTCCGTGCGTCCGGCATCAACGACAAGGGTCAGATCGTCGCTTTAGGGAAGGACACCAATTTTGTTTATGTCTATACAAATCCTAATACAGGTAGCAAGACCACGTATGATTATTCGACCTACTATCATGCCCTGCTGCTGACCCCGAATTGGTCAGGTGGCGCGTCCGGCTCACCTCTGACCGTGCCGGTCACTAACTTCACTGCCACCCAGGGTAGCAATGCCATCGCAGGCTACCTGATAACCGAGAGCGCAACCCCTCCGGATCCCAATGCTTCAGGCTGGAGTGCAACCGTTCCCACCAGCTTCACCTTTGCCGGCTACGGATCAAGAACCGCCTATGCCTGGGTAAAGGACTCGGCCGGTATCGTATCCAACTTTTCCTCCCAGCAGGTAATGTTGGTGGAAACACCAAAACCGGTGATCAACGAATTCAGCATGCCGGCCAAGTCCGTATTTCCCAGCGTTGCGATTACAAACTTCACCGCCAGTGGTTTTGCCAGCATCACCGGTTACCTGATAACCGAGAGCGCCACCCCTCCGGCAACGGATGCCCAGGGTTGGAACGCCACGGCACCAACCAGCTTCACCTTCAGCGGCACCGGCTCCAGGACCGCCTACGCCTGGGTCAAGGATGCCGCCGGCTCGGTATCGGCGTCACTGAGCGCCACCGTGGCCATAGACTCACCGCCGGTTGTTTCCACCTTCAGCATGCGTTCCTTCTCCTTCGGCGGCAGTTCACTGACCGGCCCAGTCTATACCGTCACCAACCTGGGCAAGACGCTGGAAACCAACCTGCTCAGCCAGAATCCGGCCAGGACCCTGTTCCGCAAAGGTTCCGCTCCCTACTACTCTTCACAAGCCTTCTGCATCAGTAATAACGGCCTGATCGCCGGTACCGCCACCACGGTCGCCCTGGGTACCACCGCTCCCAACAAGGGTGACGACATCTACTGGAACAACGGCACCATCGCCGATATCGGCTACCCCCTGTTCAACAACCCCGGCAAGACCCAACTCGCCGGATGCAACAACAATGGGCAGATGGTTGGGTCGGAGAGAAGCCAAACCTCACCTTACAGGCCGTTCAGATACTCTCTTACCGCCGGTAATGCGGTCCAGGTGGAAATTCCGGCCAACGCCCTGTCGGCCTACGCAACCGCTACCAACGACACAGGGACGATCGTCGGGTATTCAACCACCGCCAGCGTCGGAACCGGCGATTATTTCATTGGCAGCGCCTATATCTGGAAGAGCCCCACGAACGTCTACACCCTGACCGGCGCGACCATCGGTAATTCCCGGGCCGATGCCATCAACAGCTCGGGCACGGTTGTCGGCACGAGCAACAGACTGGCTTTCCGCTACGACTCCAACAGCGATACCTTCACATCCATTGGTGCCCTCCCCGGCGGCTCCAGAAGCAGCGCCCTCGGCGTAAACGCTAACGGACAGGTCGTCGGTTTCTCGTCCATCGACTCGTTGACCATGGTCAGACACGCCTTCATCTACAATGGCACCACCATGACCGATCTTGGGGTAGTGGGAGACGCCACCAAGAGCAGTATCGCGCGCGGAATCAACAACTCCGGGATGGTGGTCGGCGACACCGGAATGGTGTACAGCAGCTCCTTTCCGCCCCCCGACCCCGACACCTGGGCGCAGTCCAGCAAGGACATACTCGCGTCCGGCTTCATCTACGTGAACAGCAAGATGTTCGACCTCAACACCCTGATCCCGCCCAATTCTGGCTTCACCATTTCCCGGGCAACATCGATCAACGATCAGGGGCAGATCGTCGGTTTCGGGCTGGACGCCAATTTTGCCCAACTCGTATCAGGCTCTACTACCTACGATTATCCGAACTGGTATCATGCCCTGCTGCTCACCCCGGTCTGGTCGAACGACGCAACTGTTTCTCCCCTGACCGTACCGGTCACAAGCTTCACGGCCACCCAGGGCAGCAATGCCATCGCCGGCTACCTGATCACCGAGAGCGCATCACCACCATCCGCCAATGATCCGGGCTGGAGCGCAACCTTTCCCACCAGCTTCACCTTTGCCGGCTACGGATCAAGAACCGCCTATGCCTGGGTCAAGGATATCGCTGGAATAGTATCTGCCGAAGTATTCTCACAGCAGGTAACCCTGGTGGAAACACCCAAACCGGTGGTTTCATCGTTCACCATGCCGGCAACGGCACAGACCCTCACCGTTCCGGTGACGAAATTCTCTGCCAGCGGTTTTGCAACCATAAACGGTTACCTGATTACCGAGAGTTCAACCGCTCCGGCCGCAAACGATGCGGGTTGGACGGGCACTGTGCCTGCAAACTTCACCTTTGCAGGTCCCGGCAGCAAAATCGCCTATGCCTGGGTCAGGGATGCCGCGGGAAATGTTTCGTCGGCATCTTCCGCCCCGGTAACCATTACACTGACCTATCCCCTGACCCTGACCTTCTCCGGTTCCGGAGGCGGTTCAGTCAGCGGAGATATTTCCTGCGATTCGACAAAAACCTGCAATCCGGTGTCATTCGCCCAGGAAGCCCATCTGACCCTGATGGCAACCCCGAACGATAATTCCCTGTTCGGCGGCTGGAGCGGCGACTGCACCAACCTGACCGGCGACTGCCTGATCACCATGGACGGCCCCAAGGCAATCACCGCTATTTTCAACGAGGCTGACAAAGTCAGAATCAATGCAACTCCGTACACGACCCTGTCAGCGGCCTTTGCAGTCGCATCAGGACCGATCCAGGCGCGTTCGATCGAATTCCAGGAACCGTCGCTGAACGTGACGCTTCCGACAATCTTCACGGGTGGCTACAATTCCACATTCAGTAGCTACAGCGGCTTTTACACCACCCTGACCGGGAAGTTGACGGTTGGCGCGGGCAGCCTGACCGTGGAGGGATTGGCGATCAAGTAACGAAACAGATTTGCTATACGTAAAAAATGAAAGGGAGCCCGTAGTTGGCTCCCTTTCTCGCAACAAAACATCTGTTAATCGACACTGGAGATGCCATGCGAAGGATCATCGCTGTTTTCATGCTGCAAACGTTTTTTTGCGTCTCGACGTCCCGGGCAATCGTCTACCGGGGCGCCATGGACAGCAGAGCCGGTTATCCGTCCCTACCCGGTTTCACCGCCCAGTCCAACGCCTGGCATGGCAAAGGGCTTCGTCTGGAATGGATAATTGATGACGAGACTTCCCCTGGCTACTGGACCTACAGCTACCGGCTCGTACGAAGTGCGTCCATGAACAAGAGCTTTGCATTTTTCGACCTGGAGACCGCGCCCGATTTCAGCGCGGCAAATGTGAAGCAGTGGGGAGTTACGGAGAGCTACACCACCAACAGCAGCGGCCAGACCACCATGCTGGATCCCGTGGACTACACCACTGTTGTCTCAATCGCTTCCCAGGTCTCATTTTCCGGCCCGCTCAACTTCAACATAGTCCATGACTTCTCCCATGCAGCGGTCACCGAATCCAACACAGCAACTGCCCTCAACAAGTTCGACCTGAGTCACTACAGCGGTGATCCCGGCCGCGCAGCGCCCGGTGTATATAGCAGTTCCGCTTCCTCCACTCCATCGGTGGGGCCGGTGGCACACCCCTTTTATGGCGTCAGGTGGATCTTTCCCGGCACCGGTTTCAATTACTATGTTCCCTGCGCCTGGGAGGTAAAGATCGTCGCCGACCGGGCACCCATGTGGGGCAGTTTTTTCGGCTGGGGGGACCAGACCTCCACCTCGCCCAACTGGTACGCCAACTTTTATAACGACAACATCGACCAGGCCACCCGTCCCACTGCCAGGCCGGAGAGCACCGTGGACGCGAGCGGCGCCATGTTGCCCCTGTTTGCAACCTACCAGGGGTGGATACTGACACCAGGAAAGCTTGCTCCTCCTGTTTCCAATCCAATTACCCTGACCTTTGCGGGAACAGGCGGCGGTTCGGTCAGCGGTTCAATTTCCTGTATTTCGACAAAAACCTGTAATCCGGTGGTGTTCGCCCAGGGATCGCAGCTGACCCTGATGGCAACTCCGGACAGCAATTCCCTGTTCAAAGCCTGGAGTGGCGCCTGTACCAACACGACGGGTAACTGCGTAATCACCATGCCCAGCACCGCCACGGGGGTAACCATTACCTTTGACGAAGCAGCCAAGGTCCAGATCGGTACAACCCCGTACACGAGCCTCTCATCGGCCTTTGCCGCAGCCGCAGCCGGTACGGTTCAGGCGCGGGCCATCGAGTTCAATGAAGAGCCGGTCATCAACCTGCCGACGACCTTTGTCGGCGGATTTAACGCACCATTCACCAGCAATGGAGGCAGCCTGACAACACTGACCGGCTCGCTGACCATTGGAACGGGATGTCTGATAGTAGAGGGGTTGTCCATCAGGTAAGATGAGCCTCTGTTCTCAGCTGAACAGGAAAAGGGCGCCTGGAAATTCAGGCGCCCTTTTTGTACTTTATTATATTCTCTGCCGGACTTGGGTTTCGTCAGCTTATCACCAACCCCTCTACGGTCAGGCTCCCCGTGGAGATGGTCAGGGTGCCCTGAAGCGTGGAGAATTGCCCGCTATTGCCGGAGAACGCCGTATCGAACCCTCCCTGAAATTTCGTCTGATCAACCGTCACATCCAGAGTTTCAGAAAATGTCATGGCTCGCGCCAGTATCGGCCCATCTCCCGCATGGGCTAATGCATCTGACAGTTTTGTATAGGGTGTGGATCCGATTCTGATTTTGTCATATGCGTTGAAAATGGCGGTAACGGTTTGATTGGTATTCATGGAAACATCGCAGTTACCGCTGCCATTGGTACAGCCTCCGCTCCATCCGGCAAAAAATGAATTTGCGTCATTACTTGGAATCAGGGTGAGAGGAGTACCTGCCGTGACTATCAGCGGATCGCAGGCCGAGGCAGAGGAGCAGCTGATGCCGCCGCTGACCGAGCCTCCACCAGTTCCGGCAAAACCAAGGGTCAGGATATGGGAGCCGGGGACGGGGATTTTACCGAAAAAAGCTGGGGCCGTAAGGGAAAACGTTTGGGGTGAGGGGCTATCGTAATTGGTATTGCGCATCATGCCATAACCATTGTTGGTCGTATTATTGTAACCATCCATGTAGATATTTCCCCACATGGGTGCCAGGGTCGTGGTCAATTCAAGGGTGACTGAGTTAGAACCATTTGGGTCGCTCGTGTCGATAATCCATGCCAGCCCCTGGAAGGTCGTGGTGACATTTACCCGTGTACCTGCCTTATCCGATTGAGACAGCCAGGAATCATACACATAACCTTCAGATGTGTTTGCAAGCGTCCGGTCGATGGTCTGCATGTTTCCGGTGGTATTCGCAATGCCCATGTTAGCCGCTGATCCGCCGACATAGGTGTATCCCCAACCCGACGTCGACGCAATATCAGCCGGTTGCTGTCCAAACTGGACATTGAAGGAGCCAATTCCCCGTGGCTTGTTGGCTGTGGACGGTATGACCTGGTAGGTGTATTTCCAGGTACCGTCTTGAAGGCGGTCCACAGTCCAGGTCAATTGTCCGACCACTGCATTGATGGCGGTCAGGCCTCCACTGGTATCGGTTGCACCAAAAGCCCCGCTGCTGTTGGAATAGAGTGTTCCGGTTATTGATGCCCGGGCGTTTGTACTGAACGTTATGCAGACGATAAAGGTTGCCAGTGATAACGTTCGCGCCGCACCGCGCATGGTTCCTGCAGATGAAAGGCGTTTTTTTGTGTATCCGGTAGGCATGTTCACATTCATGTTTTTTGTCCTCCATGAGTCGGTTTCAACAGATCATAACAGGTGATGTTATATTTCCGGATCATTTCAGCCCAATTAACAGACAGCTAGCGGAAGCTTCGCTCCGTGTCAGCACGAAAAGATCCCTGTTGTAAGACAGTGCCCCATGCTCATTGTAATAGCTTGAACTAAGGGGTATTGGACGCCAGGTTGATGGATCGGTGATGACGCTTGGGTAGGACCAGAAGTCGTAGTATACGTGGTTCGGAATGGTTCCATTGTAGTAGTGCGACGTTCCACTCTGGGGTTGAGACGCAAAATTGGCGAAATCCGAATACGCTTTGCCATCACTGCCGGGGTCGGGCAGGTACGACAGGGTAAACGAGTCAGCTGACAGATTGGTTCCGCTATTGCTGTCTCGATAATCGGGGAAAGTTGTTACGCCAGTGCCCGATATTGTCATGGAGCCGTACGCCGCAAAAGGCGAAACAGTTGAAGAGCCGATCTTATGAAATTTGTAGTCCCCTGCCAGGTCGTTCATTGTGTAGACGGGAAGAGTCTGATCTACCGGTTTGAAGTTGAGCTCCATGATACGGAGAAAGTACTGCGGGTTGGCGCCGTTTGTGTCACTTCTGGTACCGACACCGACTACAACCGTTTTATCGGCGGTCATCCTGCCGGAAAAGACAACCTGATGGGGAGTGTGGATTTTCAAGGTATTGAAGTTTCCGGTCTGTTCGAAATTCCAGTACTCAGAAACCAGACCATCCTTGTCGATGCCGAAACTTGACACCTTCCAAAAAAAGTCGTACCCGGCCAGCAGGTGAAAGCTGGGTGAGGCATAATCCCAGTAGGTAATATCCTTGTACTGTTCCAGCCACTTGTTGCCATGCTGCCCGACCTTGGCATTGCTGTATTCCCATTCCGTATTCGATCCGCTATTCAACTGATGATAGGCGAAGCGGGTCGGCCCGTTGCCCAGCAGGGTCGGGTCGATGGCGCTCTGTCCGCTACCGGCTCCCATGATGTCGGCAATGGTGTAATCTGGCTCTGAGTCAGCCTTCTTTTTCTGGAAGATGGTTATTGCCCGTGATTTCAGTGAGGGTGAAAAAGTTGCTGTCAGCATATTTTTTCTCGAACCAATTACACCGTGGAATCCGGCCCATGTGCCCGCTCCCGACAGGCTGAATTCTCCCGTTCCCGAAACCGTTATGCTGAACCCGGGAGGGGGCTGAGTATTACCCGAGCTGTCCTCGAATCCGGAAATTACCGAGTTACCTTCATCATCCACGGTCAGCGTACCCCGTTCCCATTTTGCGTCGGGACCGGTAACCAGTGTGTGAAAGTACCAGATCCCAAACTGTTTCACGATCAGCTGCAGATACACATCTTCCAGCAGCAACCGATTGAGGTGAACCAGGTTTTCACCCGTTGGAGCCGTTTTTTGCGCGAGCAGCGCCGTGGATTCCAGGCGCAGGGTGACATCGGAAAACCGGGTTTGGTTGTAGATCAAGCTCCCCTGAAGGATTTTGTTGAGCCCTTGCGCCAGGGCAGTCTGAAGTTGTGTGGCTGTGGAGGCAGGGTCAGCCAGTATCTTCTTCGTTGAATCATCGAACAATCCCCAGACCCATTGCGAAACCGGCAAGGTTGAAGGATTCGGGTCGTTCCGCAGTTTGGCTGCCAAAGAAGCCGCATCAGCGATGTCTGATGGCACCAGCAGTGAAGTCCCCAACAGGCTTGCGATTGAAAACGGTCCTGGTGTAGCTGACACCTGCACCGATTCGACACTCTCACCATCCTTGTTGAGCGCCGTCACCATGAAATAGTAGGTTGTATCGTTATCCAGGCCATTAATGACCTGAGATGTGAAAGTTACATTGATTTTTTTACCGTTGGCTTTGGTGACCCTGGTGTCGGTTTGAGCGGAAACATAGTAGATATTGTACGAGGTTGCCACCGAACTGCCATTCCACTTCAGGGAAACAAGGTTGAAACCTGACTCTGCCCTGAGTCCGGTTACCTGCTTGGGAATTCCCGGATCATATCGCCAGGCGCTTCCTCCGGAACATGCGTTCAGCAGGAGCATACTCAATGCCGACAACACGACTACGAGAAAAAGATATTTCAGGTTTCGCACTCGTTTGAATTCCATAAGAGACAATCCTGTCCGATAAGTTTTTGGGTTCATTGGTTGACCTCCACCAGCAGCATCCATTGTGTGCTGCCGAAAAGAGTTTGACGGTATCAAATAAGCCGGTTATGCACAAGAAGAGATAGCGGTACAATTCAAACCACAACTCCTCGCTCGTAGTACAGAATGCGTCAACAAAAGATTGCGCAAGGACATGCAATACTGTATATAACGCACTTTGTCCACTTCGTTTTATTAATGAAGGGCATGAGCAGCGCAAAAAATGTTTTTACGCAATAGAATCAGGGGTCACGATGAACTGGAAAAAAGCGTTTACCACCGTATGTACCGGGTACTGCTGTTTGTCCGCCGGGCACGTGTTTGCCATGGGCACGCCGGAGGAACAGAGCGAAGACATCTTCAGCCTTGGCGAGGTTGTCGTGTCGGGTAAGATGGATGGTATTGAAGCAGCAGAAACGATTCATGTGATCAGCGCCGAGGATATCAAAAAATCAAGTGCCAGAACCCTGGACGAGGCCCTCGGTTTGCTGTCCAATGTCAACGTCCAGGTCGGCAACGAAGGGGTACCACGCGTGGACATGCGCGGCTTCCGTAACAGACATGTCCTGTTTCTGCTGGATGGCATCCCCATGAATTCCGCCTTCGACCAGAATTTTGACCCTTCCATGATTCCGGTTGAAAATATCGCCAAGATCAAGGTGACCGCCGGCGCCAGCTCCGTTCTGTATGGACAGGGAGGCCTGGGAGGCGTCGTCAACATCATCACCAAGAGAGGCAAAAAGGGGCTCAGCGGCATGGCCGGCTTCGAAAGCGGAGACGGTCAGCCCTATCTAGCCAAAGCCAGCCTTTCAGGTGGCGAAGGAAAGTTTGATTTTTTTCTGAGTGGCAGCGGTTTCAAACGGGACAATTTCCCCCTGGCAAAATCGTTCACCGCCACTACCGAGGAAAAGGCCGGCTATCGCAAAAACAGTGACAACACCAGAAACAACGCCTTTTTGAATCTGGGTTACACCGCCAGCAAGGATCTCTACATTGCCCTGACCGGCAATTTTGTGGAGGGGGGCTACGGCAAACCGGCCAGCGCCATCGACAACAAATTCGACCCCTATTCGCCGCCGGCGCGCTTCGGTCGGGTGGACAACTATCAGGGGTTTACCCTGCAATTGGCCGCTGACTACACCCCCACGGCTAACCTCAGTGTACGATCGATGATTTTCTTCAATCGCATGGACCAGGACGACAACCAGTACGACGATGAAAATTACGGTCCCATTTCAACCGGTGTTTTGACTGAGTATACGACGAATAACAACAATAAATTCCTTGTGGTAAAACCTGTAAACGAACTGATTTCCAATTCATACATGCTCAAAAACACCGGCATCACCAGGGGGATATCAATTCAGCCAAAGTATGACATGGGACAACTTGGAAGCGTTACCATGGGGTTTTCCGCGGAATGGGATACCTGGGATGCCTCGGGACTGGTAAAACCGGGCGGTGACGGGGGCGCTGCGGGCGGCTGTGGCGTCGGCGGCGGCAGTCCGCCGTACAATCTCTTCCCCTGCTCCGACCACAAGGATCTTTTCATCAGTTCCGCGGCAATTGAGTATTCAGTCGAACCGCTGGAAAATCTCGGAATCTCCCTGGGCTACGCCCATCACTGGCAGTTCAGAGACGAAGCCAACCCGGAGGGGTACAGCGTTTCGGCCAGCGTGTATTATGACCTTTTCAAGGATACCCGTCTCAAAGCAGCTTTCCAGCGCAATATCCGCTTTCCCTCCCTGAGCCAGCTCTACAAGCGGGACAGCAACAACCCCAACCTGATCCCCGAGACGGTCTATCATTACCAGATGGGAATCGAACAGAAACTGCCCTGGAATTCTCTCTTGAAACTGGACGGATTCCGTAGCGATGCCCACGACTTCATCGCCCTCAACCAGAATGTCAATCCGGCCAGGAACACCAATTTCTCCCTGTATCGCTTCCATGGCATGGAAGCGTCCATTGAGTCGAATTTCATGCCCAAACTGTCACTGAAGGCCGGCTACACCATGCTGCTGTCCGAGGACCGTTCCGGCGTGGGCAGGGATGAGGTCCAGTACACCCCCAGGGACAAGGTGTCTTTTGTGGGAAAATACGATTTTGACTGTGGCCTGACTCCCTTTGTCTCCCTGATCTATGTCGCCAACTCCTACGTGTATACAAAGCAGCGCATTGCCACGGTGGACAAAGCCAAAATGAGTGACTATACCGTGGTCAACTTCAAGCTGAGCCAGAAGCTCTTCAAGGACAGGCTGAATCTGTACATCGGCGCCGACAATATCTTTAACGAGGATTACGAACAGAGTTATGGGATTCCCCGGCCCGGTCGCTATATCTACGGTGGTTTCGAGTATCGGTTCAGCTTGTAGCCCCACGGAGCAGGATCCCCATTTTGAGAGAGCTGTAGACTGCCACCCTGCAAGGAGCGTTTCCATGTTTCGAAATTTGTGCACCGTTATTTTTCTGTTCCTGCTGTCCTGCCCGGTTTTTGCCAATGAAACACCGCAACCAAAATCCGAGGTGAATCAAAAAGTCGTGCGCGCCGCCATCATCGGCGGCATGTCTTTGTCAACGGAGCTGTTTGACGAGATCGCCAAGATGTTTGAAGCAGACACCGGTTACAAGGTCAAGATCGTGGCATCCGGTCCGCGCCCCGGTCTGGCTGACGTCATGCGCAAGGGAGAAGTGGATTTTCTGACCATGCATTCCGGCGATATCACCACCGAACTGGTTGCCGACGGCTACGCAGTCAACATGCGCCCCTGGACCCGCAATGATCTGATCATCATCGGCCCGGCCTCGGACCCGGCCAAAATTGCCGGTTTCACCGACGGTGCCGCCGCCCTGGCCAGAATTGCCGAGACAAAGTCCAATTTCATCGATTTCAAGGGCATCGGTCCCCGCGAACTGGGTAATACGCTCTGGAAACGATCCGGCAAGCAGCTGACCGGCAGCTGGGTCATCAAGGATGAAATCGGTGATCATGGCGACGTGCTGTCATTTGTGGAGCGGAAGAAAGCCTATATGATCATCGGCCGCATACCCGTGGTTACGGGCAAACTTGGCCGCCACAACCTGAAAATCATGGTGGAAAAGGATCCCACCATGCGGCGTCCCTATATCGCCATGGAAGCCAACCCTGAAACGTTTCCCGCAACCAATGTCCAAGGAGCGCGGGCGCTCTCCGATTATCTGCTGTCGAACAAGATACAGTCGTTCTTGGCCGTATTCGGCACAAAACAGAACAACGGCATCCCCATGTTTCACCCCCTGGTAAAGAAACCGCCCGTCAAGGAATAACATGCTCAAGGTGGATTCTCTGACATACACCTATCCAGTTGAGGATGCTCCCGCCCTAGCTGAAGTATCGCTGCACGCAGCACCGGGTGAATGCCTCTGCCTTACCGGCCCCTCCGGGTGCGGCAAGTCAACCCTGCTGCTGGCCATCAAGGGACTGCTGCACGAAGGGAACCTTTCTGGCACCATCAGCTTACAGGAACAGGACGCCCCCCCAGAACCATACCGGGACAGGATCGGAATCGTGTTCCAGAACCCCGATTCACAGATTCTCTGTTCAACGGTTGCCGAGGAGGTTGCCTTTGGCCCGGAAAATCTCTGCGTTCCCGCCGCTGATATCGGTGACCGGATTCTAGCCGCCCTTGGAGATGTCGGTTTAAGCGATTTCTGGAGCCGGAACGTGGAGCGCATGTCCGCCGGCCAGAAGCAGCGTCTGGCAATCGCCTCGGTACTCTCCATGGAGCCGCGCCTGCTCCTGCTGGATGAGCCGACCTCGCAACTGGATGCCACCGGCAGGGCCGAACTGGTGGAGGTCCTGAAGGGGCTCAAACTGCAGGGATATACTATCCTGATTGCCGAACACAACCTGGAACCGTTCCGGGAGATTGTGGACCGTTATCTGCTGATGGAGGCGGGCCGCATTCAATCCTATTCCGTGAGCAGTCCGCCGCAGGCGCTGTCTCCACGGGCTTCGACTGTGACATCGAAAAGTCCCCCCTGCCCCGCTGCCAAAAACGATGTGGGTCCGGCCATCCACATCGAGAGCCTCTCCCTGACCTATCCCGGTGCGGGCAATATATTCAGTGATATTTCGTTTTCCATTGCCCGTGGCGAACGTATCCACCTGTTCGGTCAGAACGGATCGGGCAAATCGACTCTGCTGGCACTTATCTGCGGTTCCGCTCAGCCCGATTCCGGCTTCATCCGGGTAATGGACAAACCCCTAACCCCCAAAACCAGTCTGTTCGGAACGGTCGGATTCATGTGCCAGAACCCCCAGCGCCAGCTCTTCGAAAATACGGTCCATGAGGAGATCGCTTTTTCGCTCAAACGCCTGCGCCTGCCGGAGGATGAGGTTCAGCGCCATGTCATGGCTGCCCTGGAAATCTGCGAGGCAAGTCATCTGGTACACAAGCTTCCACTCTCCCTGAGTTTTGGCGAGCAGCATCGGGTTGCCCTGGCGTCGGTACTGGCTCCCAGGCCAAAGATCCTGCTGCTGGATGAGCCCTTTTCAGGACTTGACCCTGCCCAGCGTGGCCGACTACTTTGGATTCTGTCAGAATTGGGTGAGCAGTATGGCACAACCGTTGTGATCGCATCCCACGATCCTCTGCCGGAACCGGGTTGGCCGGATCGTGTTCTAACGATTGAAAACGGCAGGCTTGGATAAACGCGACATGGCACATCCCCTCAAACCTTATCGGAGAAGTGACTACGGATGCCAGTTTCTGGTTGCCGATTCTCCCGTGCACCGCCTGGGCGCCGGCCTGAAGCTGCTGATCGGAACGCTGCTCTGCGCCGCGGCGGTCATTGCCCAGGAGCCCTGGTCCCTAGGGCTGGTGCTGGGACTGAATATCCTCTACTACTTTGGGGCGCGCCTGAGCATCTTCGATCTGTGGCGGGATACCCGCTACCTGCTGTTCCAGATGCTGTTCATCATGGGTATGTACCTGTTCCGCTACGGCTATCCCGCCGGGGTCTGGCCCGGCCTGCGCATTGCCCTGCAGATCGCACTGTTTTTCATTCCCGGCATTGTTTTTCTGCGCACAACCCAGGCATCCCAGATGATGCGCGGCCTGAACAGGATTCTGCCCTACAGGCTCTCGTTTCTGGTGTTCACCAGTTTCCGTTTCGTGCCGCTTTTCGCCCGGGAGATCAGAGAAATCACCATGGCCCAGCGACTGCGCGGTGCGCGCCTCGCTCCCCGCGACCTGATCAATCCGGCCAACTGGGGCGATATCTTTCACTGCCTGATGATACCGCTGATCGTCCGTGCCCTGAAAACCGCCGATGAGGCGGCGCTCTCCGCCGAAGCCAGGGGTTTCGGCATACGTCCGCAACGGACCTACTACGACACACTTTTAAAGCGGAACATTCCAGACGCCACTGGGCAGAACGATGGCTCAGTGTCACAACCGGTTGCGGCACAGGTGAAAGGAGTTGCAACGGCAACTCACGCGTCCGCCATACATTCAAAGGAGTAGCCGAACGATGAAACAGAACAACCGCCCCTTCCTGTGGAACTTTACGCTGCGCGAAGCCTTGCTGCTCGGGTTCTGCGCAACATTCATCATACTGACCAGGGCGGCCCTGCGGCTGCACTTCTCCATTCCCGGCCACTCCATGTTTTTCATGATGTTTTTTCTGCTCATGTCCCGTGCCGCGGTGCCCAAGCTGGGCGCCTCGACCCTGGTAGGCCTGATTTCCGGTCTGATCTGCATGCTGCTGGGCATGACCAAAATGGGACCGCTGATCATCGCCAATTTCATCCTGCCCGGCGTGATCGTGGATATCGCCTGCGCGCTGTTCCCCGGAGCCTTAACGAAATGGTGGTCCTGCCTGGCAATCGGAGTGATCGCCTCGGCCAGCAAGAACATCTCCGGGATCGGTCTGGACCTGCTGCTGGGTATGGAGCGGGAGATCATCCTCCAGCACGTGCTGGTAACCACGGCCGGCAGCGCTCTCTTCGGCGGTCTCGGCTCTCTGCTGGCGCCCGCCGTCATCAAACGGCTGCAGGCGAACAGGCTGATACCCTCAGGCTGACTAAAAAAAACATCGTTTTGTTTTATTATTTTTGTCGACAATGGCTCATTAATAGTGTAAAGAGTTCCGTCATGTAGTATTAAATATTGCGTTTATCTAACACAATTTTCTTGTAACCACTTGATAAATATCATTTGAGTCATATCGGCACTTTTTTTGCTTATTCATACGATTACTATTTTTATACAGAACCGCACGAACTGCATGGCCTGTCAGGGTGTAATGCTGAACAATCAGTGGTGAGCAGTAGTGTGTTGGTGTTTGATGTGATCTGGGCACAGTGTAAAAGGAGGTGATGGGGGACGTACATGTGCCGAAACGGTTATCAATCCGTGCCACGCAGGAAAAATGTTTCACCGCCAAACCCATTGAGAGGTGGGGACGGAAAGCCACGGGTCCGAAGGGGATAGCCGGGTTACCTTTGTTCGCAAAGCCAAGGGAGAGAGGGATTTTTTATTTGGCGGTATGTAAACATCTATACGACATGGAGGAAAGCATGAGGAAATTTATTGTTGTACTTAGTATGATGGCGGTTGTGGCTTGTGGGGGGAATGCGTGGGCGGCAATATCCTATTCCGGCTCTGTGAGTGGCACCACTGTTGGTGACGGATCAATTATTGCTTCAGGCATGCTGAATACGGCCGCACTTAGTTGGAATGTTGCTCAAAATGCTGACTCAACCTGGTCTTATGAATATCATTGGACCACTGGTCAAGCTCAAGCAAAAAATGTTTCATTTCTTGATTTATCCATAACAAATCCAAATTCAATAACTGGTTTTAAGCTACTTGACGCAGGTAAAAATACCATAAACACTGGTTATACGTCATCAACTTTATTAAATTCCACACAAGCCGTCCCAAATGCTTGGACTGACGCAACTCACACCAATAGCATTGGTAACTTTAGTCAGATTTTTACTGGTATAAAACTGGATTTTACAGCATCAACTCCAACATTTAAAGATTTCTATATTTCTTACAACTCGGTTTTTGCCCCCTTATGGGGTAATTTTTATGCAGATGCTGGATCAACAAATAACTTTGGGGAAGCAATTGGTTACAATTCCCAACTTAGAACTTCGTCAACACCGACAGGGGTTGACAATGGTAATAACGGGGGGTACATTCTGACAGCTGGAAACGTTATCAGTCCAACCCCAACCCCCATCCCCCCCGCTATCCTGCTGTTTGGCAGCGGCCTGTTGGGCTTGGTTGGTATCAAACGTCGTAAAATTGTTGCGTAAAAAAGCTGTGTAAAAAATATCGACACAACAACGGGGAGGCGAATTATTTGCCTCCCCGTTGCATATTGAGCATGGACAAAAAATGCAATCAGCGCCTCTTCAGCAAGGCAGATTGCAACATCGCTGAACCCATCACTACTCTAACCGGTACGTAATCGGCATGCGCAGTTCCGCCTTTACGGGTGGCTTGGGAAACGGGGCCGACCTTTTTACCGTCTCTATGGCATTGGCGTCCAGTATTTCATAACCAGAGCTGCCAACGACCCTGATATCGGCAACGGTGCCGTTTTCCTGGATGACAAAGGCAACCCGGACCTTACCCGTCAAACCGTCGCGCTTTGCTCGATTGGGATAGATCTGGTGTTTTTGGATGATATCCCTGATATAGGCGAACTGCTCGGCCAGATACCGTTCCCGTTGTCTTTCGAGGCCGTTTCCGGAGCCACTACCGGAACCGTTTCCAGTGCCACTACCTGAGCCTGAGCCACTTCCTGAACCGGTGCCTGCCCCCGTCCCTGTTCCGGAACCCGCCGCTCCCCTGCCCGTCCCGCCCTGGTTTCCCGACCCGCTCGCCGTAGTTCCCGACGTTTTTACAGCTGAAGCCCCCTGCGCCACCACAGCCCCCGTGGTCTGGTGGTGTTCCGGGACCGGCGCTGCCACCGGATTAAGAGGAACGGATTTCGGCACAACTGTCTCCCTGACCGGTACAGACGCAGTAGTCCGTTCAAGGGAATGCGGCTTCCTGGCACTCTCAGCAGGAGGACGCGCCTGAACCATGGATGCCTTTCCCGCCGGTGATGGAGACGACGGATGAACGCCTTTGGGAGCAGACCCACCGCCGGAAGCACCTCGCCCCCCGCCAGCAGGGACGCTCAAACTCAGATCGATAATAACCGGTGGCGAGATCGGAACCCTATCGGCAATATTCCGGACAAGCGCAAGAGCCCCGGCGTGAAGCAGGAGAGAAAACAGGACTGTTTTCTGAATGGAAATCATTTTTTCTTGTGGTGTGCGACCCAAATGAGTACCCGCCTGTACCAAATTTTGCAAGACGCAATAGTAGACAACAATAGCGACTCCCGTCAATAACATCGTTTACATAACGTCCATGAAATGATACTGGAGTTTATTCTTGAAAATTATTGTGGATTGCCTGATTGGCCGACAAACTATATTTGTTTTTTCGTTATATACAAGCAAGCATTTAATGATAATCTAAGCGTTTCGAAATCATATTTTGCTGGGCGCACCTGCCCTACCCATGGAGACATTCAGCATGCGCATTCTCGTAAGCATCGACGACACCGACAACCTGGAAAGCCGTGGTACCGGGGAACTGGCTTCCCTGATCGCAGAGGATCTCGAAAGCAACGGCTGGGGTACCAGCAGCTTCGTTACCCGTCACCAGCTGCTCGTCCATCCGGACATCCCCTATACTTCGCATAACAGCGCCATGTGTTTCTGCGCCGAAATCGAGGAAGATGCCCTGGACAGGGTTATCGGGTATGCCTCGGAATTTCTTGTTCGCGAAAGCGCCGAGGGTTCCGATCCCGGCCTGTGTGTTGCGGTGGTTGACCGGCTGAACGCCCCGGACAGGCTGATATCCTTCGGAAAGCAGGCCAAACAGACCGTGCTTACCAAGGATCTTGCCTACGAACTGGCTCGGCACGAGGGAATTCACCTGTCCGAGCATGGCGGCACCGGCCAGGGTGTCATTGGCGCGCTGGCAGGCGCCGGACTGCGTTTGGGCGGAAATGACGGGCGCATGAAAGGCGGCTTGAAAATACCTGCCAACAACGGGATTATCAGCGTTGCCGAACTTGTCCGCACCCCCGAGGTGGATCAGGTACGCTGCGTCACCGGTGAAATTGTGGGCGCCGATGATCTGGTTAAAATTGCCGACAAGGCTAAAACCGTTCTACTGGACGGACTCTCCGTACTGCTGGTTTCGGCCGATACGACTAAAAAGGATGGCGTGGGGTGGCACAGCATCCACCGCCAGCAACTGAAGAAATACTGATGGATTTGTGGCGTACGGACCGCAACGGAAACCGGGAATTTACCGGCGGGAAGGAAAGCTGGGAAGCTGCCGCACTTCAGGCAAAACTCTGCCGTTTGTTTTGCCCGGATGTGGAAGAAGAGTGGGTCGCCGACGATGATCGCTCCTGCTACAACTGCCGTTTTCGGCGCTGGACAGCGGCATCGTTTGTCTGCAAGTCTCCCCCCACAAATATATAAATGAAAAAGTGCCGCACTTCATTTTCCGTCCAGACACACCAAAGCCGGCTCGACATTCTGTTTTTTTCTGATAGGATATGTCCCTCATTATTACCTACACACAGTTTGGAGGATCAACATGGCGGGACGGCATGAAATACAGAACAAGCTAAAAGGTGAAACCCTGGTCCGCAGGGGGATGCTGGGCAAACGTGATGGTGTCGAACCGCTCAGGCTGGTGCCGGAGTTGAACGTTGTCAAGATCGGCGGCCACGGCACCATCGACTATGGCCGCGAAGTGGTCCTGCCCCTGATGGAGGAGATCGGTGAGCTTTCGCTCGAGCACAAGCTGTTGATCGTCACCGGCGGTGGAGTTCGGGTCCGCCACATCCTGGACATCGGCATCGACCTAGGTATGCCGATCGGTGTCCTGGCAGAATTGGCCGCCAAGATCAGTGAACAGAACGCCGAAATCGTTACGCTGCTGCTCTCCAAATGGCACGGTTCGCGGGTCAAGCCGGGCGACCTGCTCGATCTGCCCACCATGCTTCACCTGGGACTGCTACCGGTCATCCACGGCACCCCGCCCTATGGACTCTACGAACACCCGGCGGAACACGGGCTGATCCCACCCCACCGCACCGACACCGGCGCCTTGCTGATGGCGGAAGTGCTCGGAGCAAAAAACTGCATTCTCGTTAAAAACGTGGATGGCCTGTTCACCGAGGATCCGCGGGTCAACCCGGATGCGAAGCTGATCGAGGAGATCACCGTCGAAGAACTGCTCAAACTGGACATGGAGGACCTGGTCCTCGAACGCAAGATGCTCAGCCTGCTTCCGGACATGACCAATGTCAAGGAGATAAAAATCGTAAACGGCCACAAACGCGGCAATATCGGGCGGGCGATTCGGGGCGAGAAGGTCGGAACAGTCATCAGGGTCTGACAAAAAAATACTCTTTCCAAACTTACACATAAGGGTGTATCTTTTACGTAACCCTCCGAAGTTCCCAGGGAGGAAAAAAAGGTAAGGAGGCACCCTTATGTCAGGAAAGATTTTTTATCGTGAGCGGTCAAAGATGGTGGATGGCGGAAAACAGCCCCGGTATATTCTGGTGGCAGTTTCGGATCTCAACCTCAAAGTGTACGGCCAGCATCTGCGCATGTGTGAAATGAAACACATCGCTGAGTCGGTCGGCGCTGAACTGGTGGCGTTACCACGCGGTCCAAAGCACGAAGACGACGACGAAGAGTAACAGAAAATTGAAGTGTAACCAGGTTGAATGCTAGAGTGA
>JACAAY010000067.1 GCA_013377095.1 Desulfuromonadales bacterium | reverse complement strand
CCTCGATCCCCAGCATCCGCAAGAGCTCATTCAGGCGTTCGGCCGGCTTTCTCGTCGGCAAGCCCTTGTATTCGGCCATGATCAGTTCGTTCTTCATGGAATGCTCCCAGCCGACCAGTTCGGTCACATTGACCTGATAGCCATGCGCCTCAAGCTGCAAGCAACGCAGCACATTGGTGATCAGGCTGCCGAATTCCCTCGTATGCAATGGACGCCGCCAGATTTCCGCCAGGCTGTTAGCCAGGGCCTTGGCCTTGTTTTTCCGCAGTGCAGCGGCCACCTCGGCCTGACAGCAGGGTACCAGCACGATGTGTCGGGCCTGTTTTGCCAGGGCAAAACGGATGGCGTCATCGGTGGCGGTGTCGCAGGCATGCAGAGCGGTTACCACGTCAACCCTTTCTGGCAGGGCTTCGGAGAGGATAGATTCAGCCACTGACAGCCTGAGAAACGTCATTCCGTTGAAATTGAGGCGCTGGGCCAGGTTGCGTGATCGTTCAACCAGGTCATCCCGTGTTTCGATGCCGAAAATACGGGCAGCATGCTCCTGCTGTTGTTTGAAGAACAGATCGAAGAGGATAAAACCGAGGTATGATTTGCCTGCTCCGTGGTCAACTAGGATCATACTCTGGTTCGCGCACAGAACATCTTGAAGCAATGGTTCAATAAACTGATATAGATGATTGATCTGTTTCAGCTTTCTCCTGCTGTCCTGATTCATTTTTCCATCGCGGGTCAGGATGTGCAGCTCCTTCAGCAGTTCAATCGATTGTCCCGGTTTTATGTCATGTTTTTCAGGCATTACCTCTGATTTCCTCCCTGTTGATCATATGTTACAGCTCCATGATAGACCTTGGCTCCCCATCGTCAAGCATTCATTTTCCCGAACTCTATCTGTCAGGCACGTCCGAGCATATGAAATGTATTCTGAAAATTCAGGATATTGTCATGGAAATCGGTATTTGGACTTGATTTTTTGGGTGGTTGATGTAGTTCTAACGGAGTGCTTGACTACATTTTACCGTATCCGTGGAGGAATCGAAATTATGAACCTGGGAACACCATTGAAGCCGGGAGCTACCAGACTGCTGCTGCTGGGGTCGGGAGAGCTGGGTAAAGAGGTTGCCATCGAAGCCCAGCGCCTGGGGGTAGAGGTGATTGCCGTTGACCGATATGCCGATGCACCTGCCATGCAGGTCGCGCATCGCAGCCATGTTATCAGCATGCTGGACCGTGATGCGCTGCGGAGAGTGATCGAGCAGGAACGTCCCGACCTGATCGTTCCGGAGATCGAGGCCATTGACACAGCTTTTTTGATTGAACTGGAGCAGGCCGGCCAGCGGGTTATTCCCACCGCTCGGGCGACAAACCTGACCATGAACCGTGAGGGGATTCGACGTCTGGCAGCCGAGGAACTGGGGCTTCCCACCGCCCGTTATGCCTTCGCAAAAAGCCTGGAGGAGATGCGCGCCCATGTGGAGCAGATCGGTTTTCCCTGTGTGATCAAGCCGATCATGAGTTCATCAGGCAAGGGACAGAGTGTTGTTCGCGATGCATCGCAGGTGGATGAGGCCTGGCGCTACGCCATGGAGGGGGCGCGCGGCTCCTCGGATACGGCCATTATCGAGGCGTTCGTCAATTTCGATTATGAAATTACCCTGCTGACCGTGAGGCATAGCGCCGGCACTTCATTCTGCCCGCCCATCGGACACATCCAGATCAAGGGCGATTATCATGAATCCTGGCAGCCCATGGCCATGACACCTGCTGCGCTGAAAGAGGCTCGTCGTCAGGCTGAAGCGGTCACCACCTCCCTGGGTGGCTACGGTATTTTTGGGGTGGAGTTGTTCATCTGTGGAGATACTGTTTTGTTCAGCGAGGTATCACCCCGCCCCCACGACACCGGCATGGTAACCATGATCTCCCAGAACCTGTCCCAGTTCGAACTCCATGTTCGCGCCATTCTTGGGCTTCCGGTGGGTGATATCTGCAACCTTGCTCCCTCGGCCAGTCATGTTATTCTGGCGGAAACCAGTGCGGACGCCGTCCGTTTCGAGGGGCTTGAGGAAGCTTTGTCTGTACCCACCAGCAAGTTGCGGCTGTTCGGCAAACCGGATACCCGTCCGGGGCGCCGCATGGCAGTGGCCCTGACCCAGGGAAACGATACCGACGAGGCCCGCAGCCGCGCCGAGCGTTGCGCCCATGGGGTGCGTATCGTCTGACAGGGGTCGTTTGTAGCTTCCGATCAGTTTCTTCAATCAGCATAAAAAACGGGCCGCATTTCCCAGGGGAGATGCGGCCCGTTTTTGTATCAAAACCTGGCTGCTGCCGTTATTCCGCGCACGGTTCACAGATCGGTTCGTTCAGCAGGGTATCCTCGCCATCCAGCAGGGCTTCGGGTTCTTCAAGGTCTTCCCAGGTTCCATGGGTGAGTATGGCCTCCATGCGCTCCACGTGCAGCTCATTCTCCCATTTGGCGACCACCAGTGTTGCAACACCGTTGCCGATCAGGTTGGTCAGGGCGCGGGCCTCGGACATGAAGCGGTCGATGCCCAGGATCAGGGCCAGACCGGCAACCGGTATGGTGGGTATGGCTGCAAAGGTGGCAGCCAGGGTGATGAAGCCACCGCCAGTGACCGCTGCGGCGCCTTTTGACGTCAACAGCAGCACCGCCAGGATGGTCAGGGTCTGGGTGATGGTCAGGGGGGTGTTGGTGGCCTGGGCAACAAAAATTGCTGCCATGGTCAGATAGATGGAGGTCCCGTCCAGGTTGAAGGAATAGCCGGTGGGTATGACCAACCCGACAACCGATTTGCTGCAACCCAGATGCTCCATCTTGGCCATCATACGTGGCAGCACCGACTCGGAAGAGGAAGTTCCCAGAACTATCAGCAGTTCTTCGCGAATATATTTGATGAATTTGAAGATGCTGAGTCCGCAGTACTTGCAGACGGCGCCGAGCACGACAAAGATGAAAATCAGACAGGTGAGATAGAAACTGCCCATCAGCATGCCGAGTTTGGACAACGAGCCGAGCCCGAACTTGCCGATGGTGAAGGCCATGGCACCAAAGGCGCCGATGGGGGCCAGTTTCATGATGATACCGATCACCCCGAACAGGGTGTGGGAGATCTGGTCGATGATGATCAGCAGGGGGCGCCCTTTTTTGCCAAGCATGGAGAGGGCAAAACCGAACATGATGGCAAACAGCAGAACCTGAAGAATGTCACCTTTGGCAAAGGCGTCCACAACACTGGTTGGGATCAGGTTCATCAGGAAGTCAACTGTGGTATGGGATTTTGCCTGGGTCGTGTAGGCAGCCAGAGCCTTGGTGTCAAGTTTGGTGACATCGGCATTCAGTCCAACACCCGGCTGAACGATGCTCACCACCACCAGACCGATAATCAGAGCCACGGTACTGAGAATTTCAAAATAGATCAGGGCCTTGGCTCCGACACGCCCCACCTTTTTCATATCTTCCATGCCGGCAATCCCGGTCACCACCGTGCAGAACACGATTGGCGCAATGACCATTTTAATCAGTTTGATGAAACCATCGCCCAGCGGTTTCATGGCAGCACCCGTGTCCGGCAGGAAGTTCCCCAAAAGGACACCGATTAAAATGGCAAAGAGAACCTGAAAATAGAGATACTGGTACAATCTTTTCGGCTTGTTCACACTTACCTCCTTCTGGATGGCTCTGCTGGAAAACAGTAAAACAAGTCTTTATAGATAGTTAGCTCGAAATGAAGGCGTGGGGATTGTCATACGCTCAAATCCTCTTATGGTGTACTGTTTTATGTTGGAAACCACAATATGTTTTTCAATCCAGAGTCACTTTTTCCTGAAAAAACCATGATTGAATTTGTTCCGGTACAGTGCTACTCTGCTGCGCATTGTTCAGTTGAACCTTGCGAAGATATTTGAGATTTTTCGTTGTTACCTGTAGTGGGAGGATGTGTGGGGTACCGTAACCTTCAACAGTGTGTGGTTGACCTGGAGCAGCGGGGGATGCTGGTGCGTATCGAGACGCCGCTGGACCCCAATCTGGAAATCGGTGCCGTGCAACGCCGGGTATACCAGAAGGGTGGCCCGGCGCTTCTGTTTACCAATCCGCTCAGTTGCCGTTTCCCACTGCTGGGTAACCTGTTCGGCACCCTGGAACGCACCAGATTTATCTTTCGCGATACCCTGGATGATATCCGCAGACTGGTTGAGCTCAAGATCAACCCTTTTTCAGCTCTTACACACCCTCTTGACAGCCTTCGCGCTCCCTTTGCCGCTTGGCACCTTCTCCCCGCCACTTCTTCAAATGCTGCGATGCTGGAATGTCGCACAACCCTTTCCCAGCTTCCCCAACTGGTTTCCTGGCCCATGGATGGTGGCGCTTTCATCACCCTGCCGCAAGTCTATACAGAAAATCCGGCCAAACCTGGATTTGGAGCATCCAATCTGGGAATGTACCGAGTGCAGATTTCAGGCAACCGCTACGAAGCGGACAAACAGGCCGGTTTGCACTACCAGATTCATCGGGGCATTGGCAGCCATCATGCCGAGGCCATTGCCCGCGGCGAACTGCTGCGGGTGAATATCTTTGTCGGCGGACCTCCCGCCATGACCGTGGCTGCAGTGATGCCGCTGCCCGAGGGGATGCCGGAACTCTCCTTTGCCGGTCTGCTGGGGGGGCAGCGCATTGCCATGGCCCGCCTGCCGGGGCAACTGCCGGTGCTGGCCGAGGCTGATTTCTGTATCTGCGGCATCGTGCATCCCCACAAGACCCTGCCGGAGGGTCCCTTTGGAGACCATCTCGGCTATTACAGTCTGGCCCATGAGTTTCCCTATATCCAGGTGGAGGCGGTCTACCACCGCCGCGACGCCATCTGGCCTTTTACCACCGTGGGCCGTCCGCCCCAGGAAGACACCAGCTTTGGCGCGTTTATCCATGAGCTGACCGGACCGTTGATTCCAACGGTTGTGCCGGGTGTCAAGGAGGTTCACGCCGTGGATGCGGCCGGTGTTCACCCACTGCTGCTGGCCATTGCCAGCGAGCGTTATGTGCCCTACGCATCCGTGCGTCAGCCACAGGAACTGCTGACGATTGCCAATGCCATCCTGGGACAGGGGCAGCTTTCCCTGGCCAAATATCTCTTTGTGGCAGCCCAGGAGGATGCCCCTGATCTCCATACCCACGACATCCCCGCGTTTCTGAAACATATTCTGGAGCGGGCCGACTGGCGGGCCAACCTGCACTTTCAGACGGCTACGACCATTGATACCCTTGATTACAGTGGATCAGCGCTTAATGAGGGTTCCAAGGTTGTTATCGCCGTTGCCGGCCCGCAACGTCGCACTCTGGGTTGCCAGATGCCGGCCGGGCTTGATTTTCCCTCTGGTTTTGGGGGTGCGGAGGTCTGTCTGCCTGGTGTGCTGGCTATCCGGGGACCGCAGTCAGGGCAGGGCAGGGGCGAGTGCGATACAGTAATGGACGATTTCTGCCGATACTACAAAGAACGCGACTGTTTTGACGGTTTTCCGCTGATCGTAGTCTGCGATGACTGCCACTTCACTACCGCCACGCTGAATAATTTTCTCTGGGTGACCTTTACCCGCTCCAATCCGGCCACGGATGTGTATGGCATTGGTTCGGAGAGCAGGGGTCGCCATTGGGGCTGTCGCGGAGCACTGGTGATCGACGCCCGTATAAAGCCCTTCCATGCGCCTCCCCTGGAGGACGATCCCGAGGTGGAGCGCCGCATTGACGCTCTGGCTGTCAAGGGTGGCCCTCTTGAGGGACTGGTGTAGAAAACGATTTGAAATATATCGAACGTCATCCAGCTAGTAGAACCCCCTGGTGCTACCCTGAGAGGAGTTGTGTGAATGGGAAATGATTCGCAGGAAGTGACAACAGACACAGAGTCTCAAAAGATCACGGGTACGGAATACAAGAAACAGGGCTACTGTCTTTTTGTCTGGGTTTCTCCGGACAAGCTGGAGTGCCGCTGCAGCTATGTGCCTCATCAGCAGGGCGCCATGATGACTTCCGATGAGCTGAAGGGCTATCTGGCCCTGTCCGGGGTCAAAGAGGGGATACTGCCCGATGCACTGGACGATTTTTCCGCCAGGTCTGCCGCAGGCCAGGCGCTTACCATGGTGAAAATTGCCGCCGGCACGCCTCCGGAAGCCGGTCTGGACGGACATGTTGAGTACACCGCACAGCCATCGGCGGTTGTTCGCAGCTTCAGTGACGAGAATGCGAGTGTAGATATGCACAGGGTGCTGACATTCATCAATGTCATGCCGGGTGATGAAATCGGCCGCATCATCCCGCCCTCGCCCGGACGACCCGGCAGAAACATCTCGAATCAGTTGATACCCCAGCAGACCGGCAAACCGCTGAAACTGAAGATTGGTAACAATGTCCGACAGGATGGGGACGGTTCGCTGTTGATTGCCGGGGCAGCTGGCCGGGTATGCGAAGCAGGGGGTGAAATTTCCGTTGCCGAGGAGTTTGTTGTTCAGGGTGATGTCAACTTCAGAGTCGGTTCGATCGACTTCAACGGATTCGTGGAGGTACGGGGCGATGTGCTGGATGGTTTCAACATAACCGCAGCCAAAGGGCTGCGTATAAATGGCAACATTGGAGCCAGTGCAATCAGGAGTGATGGTGATATCGCTTTTTGTGGGATGAATGGGCAGAAGAAAGGAACCATTGTGTGCGGCGGTTCCATTACAGCCAATTTTATTCACGAAACCGATGTGGAGTGTGCCGGTGATGTGAATATCGAGGTTGAACTGCACAACAGTCAGCTGAAATCTTTGGGCAAAGTCATTGTCAATACCGGGGCTATCTCCGGCGGATGCTGTATTGCTCTGGGTGGCATTGAAACAAAAAAAGCAGGATCGGCGGCATCCGTGATGACCGAACTGTATGCCGGGATAGATTACCGTGACAAGGATGAGTATGAGCAGCTGTTACTGGAACTGGAAAAAATCGGAGTCCGGATGGGGAAGGCGCGGACTGTTTCAGATTCCGATGAGTTGAAAAAAGCCAGAACCGCGTTGATGGAGCGGGTCATGGCCCTCAGAAACAAGACTGATCAGCGAGCAAATCCGAAAATCAACATCAAGGGAATGCTGTACGACAATACGTTTCTGGGCACCGGATTGGTGGCCAGGGAAAAGGTTGATGAGCGCAGCGGGCCATTCAGTGCAATTGAAAACAGTCTTGAGGGTGGCTTGCGCTTTGTGGAGTTGACCAGCCTCGACGTCAAGGCGGCGGCCATTGAACAGGTATATGTCCGTGAACAGGCTCTGCGCCGTGAATACTGAGCTGGTTGAGAACCGGTATTGCTATGTAAAAAGCCCGCTTGGCGGGCTTTTTACATAGCAAGATTTCTACCGGATCTGGTTGAGTTAACTGTCGGGAGCTACTTTACGGTAAAGGTGCTTTGACGCGAGTCCTTGCCGGATGCGGTTTTGATCGTGGTAATTACCCGGTAGGAGCCCGGTTTTGCGTCCTGGGGGAGAATCAGCGGTATTGATGTGCTATAGGTACCGCCGGTGTGCTGCACGGTAACTTCCGGGTTTGCCACCAGATCGCCGTCGAGCGTGACTTCACGCGACTCGGTAATATCGACCTGATCATTACTGCTTGGGGCCATGACGGCATAGGTGGCCTCAAGATTGACCGTGCCTCCCGGTTTCACGACGGTAGGAGTAGTATGGGCATTCTCGATCCTGACAACCGTCCCGGAAGTGGGCTGGTATGCATACCTGGCGGTGGTTTCCTGGGCGGTTCTCTTTTTGTCAACCGTGTAATTGCCGATAACGCCACCAAGCAGCGCTCCTGCAAGTCCTCCGATAATGGCGCCCTTGACGCGCGACCCCTCACCGGCAAGTACTGCTCCGGCAACTGCGCCGGTTGCCGCACCGATGCCGGCGCCCTTTGCGGCCCCCTCATGTTCCGGTGATACCGTGATGCAGCCGCTTGTTCCCAGGGAAAACGCCACCAGTGTACACAGTGCTAAAATACGTGTTTTCATTGTTGCCTCCCTAACTAAAATTCAAATAATTCCCGTTGAATGATCTATTTTTACACTTCAGCAGCATAATTCAGCTAGCACATCAATTCGTTAAGTGCTGAGCGCCTTTCATTCTGGTACAATTTATTCTAAGTTATTATTAAATTCTGTCAAACCATTAGTTGTGACACGTACAATACGCATGATTTTTCAAGAGGTTATTCATGAATGAACCGAGTAACGTGGGAGAGGTGGCACACGTAATCCAGCTTGCCGTGGCGCCAGCTTTTTTGCTAACCGCCATAGGAGCAATGATGTCTGTCATGACAAGCAGACTGGCGCGAATAATTGATCGAGCACGCCTCCTTGAGGGCCGGCTTGAGAACACAGCCAATGAAAATATTTCCCATCTCCATGCAGATCTTGTAACGCTTGCACATCGTGCAAAGCTCATCAGCATTGCAATCACGCTCTGTACCACGACCGCCATCATGGTGTGCGCAGTTATCGCAATTCTTTTTCTTGGAAATTTTTTTCAATTCAACGTTTCGCTTGCCATTGCGCTCCTGTTTATACTGGCAATGGTGGTACTGGTTATTGGATTGATCATCTTTCTGCGGGAAGTGTTTATTGCCACATCGAGCCTGCGTATCGGTCCTGATGTCAGGGGTGGTTTCCGGCAGGTGCCTCGGTAGCTGGGCGGTCGGGTTGACGAGTACCGTACTCCAGGAGTTATGGAGTCGGGAAGAGAACCGTGACCCTCATGGTTCTTAGAGGCTATAATCCCAAATTTTTGCTCGCTGTGGACAGTAGCGTAGTGACCTCTTCACTGGTTCTGCACGCGAGGATAGAGTCCGCCAGATTTTGGCACTCAGCCAATGAGTGGGTGCGGATAGCCTGTTTGACCACGGGGATACTGGGAGCAGAAAGGCTGAATTCGCGGAGTCCCATTCCCATCAGCAGCAGGGCATTAAGCGGGTCAGAAGCCATTTCGCCACATACCGATGCCTTTTTGCCCGCTTTTTCGGCTGCGTCAGCTATTCGTTTCATTGAGTGAAGCACTGCCGGATGGTGGGGGTTGTATTAACGCTTCATTCGAGAGGTATTGCGGTCGGCAGCCAGGGTGTACTGGATCAGATCGTTGGTGCCCACACTGACATAATCGACCTCGTTGACTAGAAATTCGATAATCTGAACCGCAGCCGGAATTTCAATCATGATGCCCAGCGGTACCCTCTTGTCCAGAACATACCCTTGATTTTTCAGATCGTCTTCCACGCTGACAAGTATCTTTTTAATCTCGCGGATTTCCTCGACACTCGATATCAGGGGAAACATGATGGTGGGATTGCCGGCATCCGCCGCCATGAGGATTCCTGCCAGCTGCTCCTTAAAAACATCCTGCTGCGCCAGGGAAAGCCTGATGGAGCGCAAACCCATAAACGGGTTGTCTTCGTGCGGAAGCTGATAATAGGAGAGACCCTTGTCGCCACCGATATCCAGGGTGCGGATATTGACGCTCTGGCCGGGAAAAGCCCTCAGGATCTTTCGGTAAAGCGTGGCCTGTTCGATGCGTGTGGGGAAGGATGATCTGGCCATGTAGGGGAATTCCGTGCGATAGAGGCCAACCCCTTCAGCGCCATGCTGGGTTGCCATGCGCACGTCGGAGAGAAGGCCGATATTGGCATTGAGGGAAATAAGTGTGCCGTCGGTTGTGATTGCCTGCAGGTCACGCAATTCTTCCAGTTCTTTCTGGCGTGTGGCGTGGCTTTGCTCCAAGCGCTCGTACTCATGGATAATTGCCTTGTCCGGGTTGAGATAGACAAAGCCCGAGGTGCCGTCAACAATGATCTGGTCCTTGACATTAGCGGCATCCATAAGTCCCTGAATACCAACAATAGCGGGCACTCCCAGTGATTTGGACATGATGGCGGCATGGGAATAGATATTACCCTTCTCGGTGACAATTCCGATGATCTTGTCATGGTCCATCATCGCCAGATCAGAGGGGAATATCTCATCCGCCACAATGATCCGGTTTTCCTTCAGCTTGAGAGAAGCGTTGTCGTTGCCCTCCAGCGCGTAGATGATCCTGCGGCCAATGTCTTCCATGTCTGCCGAGCGTTCCCGCAGATAGGGATCCTCCATTGCCGCAAAAGCCTGGGTATAGTGGTGCACCACATCATATACGGCACGAGTCGCTCCGATGCTGTGGTTGATCAGATCAATGACCTTGTTTGAAAAACTGCGGTCCTCCAGGATCATCAGGTGGGTGTGGAAGATGGCTGCGTCATCCTCGGAAAGCTTTTCACTGACCCTTTTTTCCATATAGATGGTCTCGATCTTGACCTTATCCAGAGCGGTGGTGAATTTGCGCAGTTCCTCAGCCTTTGTGCCAACCTTGGCAACCTTGACGACCTTATCGCTGAAACGGTCGAGAATGTAGACTTTACCCCGTTTGAAACCTGATGATACGGCCGTTCCACGCAGCATTTTGGTCTTTGTCTGCCGCTGATCGGGTGAGGATGGCTGCCTGCTGTCCAATGCGGCGTTTTTTTTAGCCTTGGTCAGTTCCTGTTCCAGCCAGGCGCGTTCTTGTTCCTTGTGCTGAATTGAATCCAAAAGCCGGGCGTTATGGATAATACTGCTGATCTGAAACGATATGGTGCGCAGGGCACTGACTTCATCTTCGTTGAAACGACGCGCTTCACAGGTTTGCAGGGTAATGACGCCAATGGGTGTATTGCGTTCAAACAGCGGCAGGCCGAGAAAAGAGAGAAACTTTTCTTCCCTTGTTTCCTTGAAGTATTTGTAACGGGGATGAACCGGAGCGTTATCGGTCATGACCATGTCGCGGCTTTCAACCACAAGCCCGCACAGACCCTCGCTGATCTTCATGGAGATACGGTTTACCGATGCCTTGGATAAGCCCTTGGTGGCCTTGAGAATCAGATTGTCCGTATCTACTTCCAGAAGATAAATCGAACAGACATCGGTGCGCATCCGTTTGGCGACAATGGTGACTATGTTTTCCAACGTTTGCTGGAGGGTATGTGAGTGAAGAATGATCGAGCTGATATCCTCAAGGGTGCGCAGTCCGATGGATTGAATGTTTTCTTTCATTAGAGTTCCTGGTGCTTATTTTTCGTCAAGTATAGTGCACCCATACGTGGATGTAAAAGGGTTTAGTCGTGATAAGGGTGGAAATGACACCGGGTGTCTGCTATCTTCTGTGCAGAGAATGACCAATGTGCATGGAATGGAAGGAGACAGGTAATGGGTGAAGTGACGCCGGATGATGTTCTCATACAGGGAATCAATCTGCTTGAGGCAGGCGACGCGCGTGCAGCGCGCGTGTTTTTTGAAACATATACCAAAACAAACAGCAAAAATCCCGACGGTTTTTTTTACTTGGGAGATGCGCTTGCCGAGGATGGTCATATTGATGAAGCGGTGAATGCCTACCGGGAAGGCTTGAATCTGAGCCCCTATGATATAGATGCCTTGGCTTCCTATGGTGATTTGCTCTTCGAGGCGGGTCGGCATGACGCAGCTCTTATCAGCTATACCCAGGCATGGGAGCTTTCCCCAAATGATGCCGACATTCTTGTCAGCATCGGCCTGGTGCACTCAAATCGCGAACGTGTCGAAGAGGCGATCGGTTTCTTTCGTAAGGCACTGGAAATTGAGCCGGACAACATTTTTGCCTGGAATGCGCTTGGCGATGCGCTCTACGGTCAGGACAACGTGCAGGAAGCGGTGGATGCCTATCGAAAAGCGGTGGAAATCGATCCCCAGGACCCTGCGGCTCACTTCAATCTGGGCGAGTTGTACTATGACATGGAAGAATTGGAAGAGGCTGAGCAGGAATGCTGCCTGGCAATCAAAATCGACCCTTCATTCAGTATGGCGTATCTGACGCTGGGTGGCATCTGCATGGATCAGGAACGACTGAAGGATGCCGTGCGTTATTTTGAGCTGTACTTGAAACATGAAACATCGCCACAGGCAGATGAGATGATTGGAGAAGTTAAAGCTGTGATTGAAGGATTGAAGGATGAGCTCAAGGCGTAGCCTCAGCATGTTCGAATGATTTTGAGACAAAAAAACCGGCAAATAGCCGGTTTTTTTGTCTCTTGCATTGTTTATTGTTTACTGCCGTCTACTTTCTTTCAAACTCGGGTTTCGAGAATGAATATTCGAAACTCATGTGATTTGCATAGGTACCGTTCAGAATCGCGGCGACATCTTCCGTCAAAACCAGCTCTTCATCGGTCGGGATGACAAAGGCTTTGACCGGTGAGTCATCGGTGGTGATCAGGGTTTCTTTTTTGCGTGTGCGAACCTTGTTGCGTTCCTTGTCCAGGATCAAGCCCAAGTGTTCCATTCCTTCAAGAACCATTTCACGGGTCTCAACGCTCATTTCACCCACACCGGCGGTAAAGACCACGGCGTCCAGCTTGCCCACGACCGCCATGTAGGAGCCGATGTATTTTTTGATGCGATATGCTTCGATGTCCATGGCCAGTTTGCAGCGTTTGTCTGCTTTTTCAGCGTGCTGAGCCACATCGCGGCGATCGGAAAAGCGACCGGTGATGCCGAGAATACCGCTTTTTTTGTTGAGGATGGTGTCGATTTCCTTGGCGCTCAGGTTTTCCTTCTGCATCATGAAACTCGGAATGGCGGGGTCGACATCGCCGCAGCGGGTTCCCATGACAGCTCCCTCCAGGGGGGTCATGCCCATGGAGGTGTCAATTGATATGCCATTCTTGATGGCGCAGTGGGAAACACCATTGCCGATGTGCAGGGTAACCAGATTGGTCTCGGACGGCTTTTTGCCCAGCAGGGCTGCGGCGCGTTTGGAGACGTACAGGTGGGAGGTGCCATGGAAGCCGTAACGGCGGACCTGATGCTTTTCATACCACTCATAGGGAAGCGGATAGATGTAGGCATGCTCCGGCATGGTCTGGTGAAAGGCGGTATCAAAGACGGCTACCTGGGGCACGTCCGGCAGGACCGCCTGTGCGGCCAGGATGCCTTCGATATTGGGCGGGTTGTGCAGCGGAGCCAGATGTTGGACCTCTCTCAGGGTTTCGATAACCTTTTCATCTATAACCACGGAGCAGGTGAACTTCTCGCCACCATGGACTGTACGGTGACCCACTGCCGCGATTTCCGCAATATTTTTGACTACGCCGTGGCGCGGGTTGGTAACCGTCCTGATGATCAGGTCGATTGCCGCCTGGTGGGTGGGACAGTCGTGTTCATCCTTGAACGCTTCATGCCCGGGAACTTCATGCACGATGTACGAATCATCCATTGTGACTCGCTCAACCATACCCTTGGCCACTACCACCTTTTTATCCCAATCAAAAAGCTGGTACTTGACCGACGAACTACCGCAGTTTAATGCCATTATTATCACTTGTAACCTCCTGAAATAAACTCTTTGAGATATACACTATAGAAGACATCAATTCAACAATTTTAGTCCAAATTGTATACACATGCACATCAATAAGTACTGTTTTTTTACTGGACATTTGTTAGGTGGCATGGTAAACAACCACTGTTTTCAAATCAAGGAGACATATCCTATAAGGAGGTGAAATCATGGCCCATGCTATTAATGACGATTGCATCAATTGCGGAGCATGTGATGATTCCTGCCCGGTTAACGCCATCAGCGAACAGCACGAAAAACGAGTAATTGACGCGGAAACCTGTATCGACTGTGGCGCTTGCGTGGACACCTGTCCCGTAACTGCAATCGCGGAAGTCTAAACATCATCAACTGTAATTAAAATAAAAAGCCCGTGGCATACCGCGGGCTTTTTATTTTAAATATTTTCAGTATGTGGTGCATTTATTCCAATGCTCTAAAACGCCATATCAGACAATCTTTTTTATTCATGGCCCTTTCTCACGCTGAGAGAGGGTTTTTTTGTGTGTAACAGGTTACTGCTCTTATCAGCAACACGGGCAATACCAACCGGACACCTGCGGCAAAAACACATTGTCGATGACATGGATAATACCATTGGAACATTCGATATCGGCGGCCACATACTTTGCATTGTCAATAACCTGAACCGTATCTTCAGTCAGAATGGTGAGTGATTTTCCGCATTCCGTCATCAATGTTTCTTCCCGTGAAATATCCGCAGCAGTAAGCCTTCCTTCGACAAAATGATAACCGGCCAGCGCAACAAGTTTATCCCGCTCCTTGGTGACTTCGTCAATATCGAGGCGTGTAAAGGCCTTGTCATCGGGTGCGAACAGGGTGATGGTTCCCGGATTCCTGAGTTTGTCAGACAAACCTGCTTTATCCAGCAAATCAAGCAGTTTCGTAAATGTACCATCCGAAATTAAAGTCTCATAGAGATCTTTCATGGCTGTTTTCCTTTCACCATCCAGCTACGTGGTTGACGGGTTACTAACCCTACTTAAATGGTCGTCTATTGGTAGTATAGGTGATGAATGAAAAAAAAGTCAAACGGGTAAAACAATCACTCTATCGAATATTCATCTTTCGAACTTGTATCCAACCCCGTACACGGAATGGATATACTCTTCGTTTGGGCTTGCCAGGGCAATTTTCTTGCGCAGTTTTTTGATATGACTGTCAATGGTGCGGTCGGAAACGACCCGCTCGTCGGAATAGATCCTGTCCATCAACTGCTGACGCCCGTAAATGCGTCCCTGGTTAGCGGCGAGAAACTGCAGGAGCTTGAATTCCACTGCGGTCAGCTCCAAATCCTGTTCATTCAGCACTGCCCGCAGACGCAGCTCATCCAGCACCAGGCCATCCGCCTTGATTGTTGCTCCCCCGTCAGTCCTGCGCAGAACCGCCTTGACCCTGGCAACCACTTCCCGCGGGCTGAATGGTTTACAGATATAATCGTCAGCGCCGAGTTCCAGGCCCAGCAGTCGGTCGATTTCTTCGACCCGTGCGGTGGTCATGATGATCGGTACGGTTGAAAAAGAACGAACTTCCTTGCAGATTTCCAAGCCGTCACGACCGGGCAGCATCAGGTCAAGCAGAATCAGGTCCGGATTCTGGTCGCGCACCCAGGGAGCTACATCCAGGCCGTTTGACAACCAGCTCGTCTCAAATCCGGCCTGCCGCAGGTAATCATTCAACAGTGAGGCCAGCTTTTCCTCATCCTCGACAATCAGAATTTTTCCGGTCATTACATACGTCCTTTCAAGGGAAACTCGATCCGTACCCATAGTCCGCCCATCATCGATGGTTGGACCGAAATGGTTCCTTCGTGAGCATCAACAATATTACGGCAGATGGCAAGGCCCAGACCGGCGCCTCCGGTGGAGCGATTGCGCGATGTGTCAACACGGTAGAGCCGGTCAAACAGTTTGTCCAGTGCCGCGGGGGGGACACCGGGAAAGGAATCCTGGAAATCGACTACCACAACTCCATCGCTACGGTCCAGTTTCACCAGCAGTTTTCCACCTGGATCAGTATATTTCAAAGAATTATCCAGAAGGTTTGAGAAGAGCTGGTGCAAGCGCTCGGAATCGCCAAAAATGTTAGCGCCAATCCCCTCACCCATGTCCTCCACAAGTGAAATTCCCTTGCCTGCGAACTCAGGTTGGAAGGCTTCCACGGTTTCAGCCAGCACATCAGCAAGAACCAGATCATTTTTACGATAGGTGAGCGCTCCCACATCGGACAGGGAAAGTTGATACAGATCGTCGACCAGTCTTCCGAGACGGAGTACCTCCGCATGGAGAGATTGAATCGTGAGTGGGGTGGGCTGGCGAAGACCATCCTGAAGCGCCTCGATTTCACCTCGCAGGATACCCAGGGGGGTTCGCAGCTCATGGGAAATGTCCGCTACCCATTGACGCCGGGCCTGTTCATTTGTTTCCAGAACCCTGGCCAGGGAATTGAAATCACTGGCCAGCTGGCTCAATTCGTCGTTTGAGGTGATTGGAACCCGAACGGAGAACGATCCAGCAGCCAGCTGGTGTGTCGCATGGGTCAGCTCCCGTAATGGCCGAACCAGTCGCCTGGCCAGCAGCAGCGACAGAGCCGCAGACAGAAGCACGACCACAGCCGCTGTCAGCGTCAATGCAAGTTCCTGCTCCTTCAAAAAACGGTTCTGGGGGGTATCGGCTGATTTTGTTCGGGGAAGCAATCCCAGGTAACCCACGATCTCTCCCCGGTGGCGCAGGGGCGTTGCTTCGCTGTCAAAAGACCCCTGAACCCCGCTAATGATAACGTTTTTGCTGCTGTCCAGAAGATACAGGCGTTCATCGAACTGACGAGTGAGGGGAGGGGGGAGCATGTCGTGGGGTGGCCCTTTTTCACCAGGGGAGAATTCGGGTGGAGCCCCGGGAGGTATTCTGCCGTGCAGGGGGGGCATGCCCTCCGGCGGCGGAATTTCTTTCCGGGGCGGCATCACTTCCAGGGGAAGTGATGCCGCAATCAGCTGACGCCACTTCGCCGGATCAGTGCGCAGGAAATTCCAGTTCCCTTCTGCACGGTAACGCTCCTCCAGTTTGCCGGCCAGACGGGATACACCTGATGCTTCAATGGCGTTGACATATTTGTGAAAACCGCGACTGAGACTCCATTGGACGATCAGAGCGGAACTGATCACCGCCAGACTGGCAGCCATCAGAATCGCCAGAAACAGTTTATGTGTTACACCCATCTTCATGTTGCCTCTCACGAGATTGTTATCCATAGTTCTACCACAAACAGGCCGTCAGGGTGCAACAACGCAGTTGTCACAGCTCAAGCTTTCCTCATTTTTTTCACATTTCCTCCACATTTCCGCTCTAAGCTGTAAACGCCGTAGACCTTCCTGAAGAGAATATTACGCACATTAGCAGCAAAGCTCAGAGGCATGAGAGTTTCTGCGAGTCTGTTTCGGTTTAATTACCGTAGGAGATGGCGCGCCAAACAGCTTATGCCGAAAAGGGGGTGAAAATGGTTTCAAATATAAATATGCCGTGAAAAGGAGACGTGGGATCCCGACCGGACAATGTTTGAAATACGTTGTTCCGAAATTTTGTGTGTATCGAATTTACCATAGTAAACAACCACTTGATCCAAAAGGAGTCAATAACATGACGAGCTCAATCAGTGGCACCAGGAGCAGCATGAGCGCTACCATGCTGAAACAGATGCAGGAAGAAATGTTCAAAAAGGCTGACAAGAATGGTGATGGCAAGATATCCGCGGATGAAATGAGTCAGATGGCAAAAGCCGGCAATTCGCAGAGCAGTTCCTCTTCAGACAACATGTTCAGTCAGCTGGATACTGATGGCGATGGCGCTATCAGCAGGCTTGAATCAGACGCCTCAATTGCCAAGATGTCACAGCAGATGAAGGGTATGGGTGCACCACCACCTCCCCCACCTTTAGATGATACGTCCAGTAGCGACAGCACATCATCGGACAGTTCCAGCTCATCCACTATTACTTCACTGCTCAAAACCCTCAGCACGGCACTGCAGTCGGGAAACACCACTGACGCCAATACCGCACTGACATCTCTGGAAAAACTGGCATCTTCAAACAGCAACAGCAACAGCAACAGCAGCAGTTCTGATAATCCATTTCTCAAAGATCTGCAAAGCATTGGCAGCGCTCTGTCCTCGGGGGATACTACCGGTGCGCAATCGATCCTTGCCAGCGTCCAAGAGAAAATACAGAATCACGGGGCGCCACCACCTCCCCCAGACAATACATCCAGCGCCAGCCTGTCTTCGACGAGTTCTCCTTCCAGCGCATCGGAAATTGATTCATTGCTAAAAACACTTGAAAGCAGCACCTCGAACAAAGACCTGTTAAATGTCATCACCTCTGCCATAAAGAGCTATATGCAGCAAAGCTCTTCAAGCTATTCCCAGAGCAGTTCAAGCAGTGTTTCGCAGGTCTCTTGAATGCTTTACGTACGATGATTCCGTGGACTGACGTCACACAAACGGCTGGACCTCTATGAGGATGCCGGTTATGCCGACTGACTGAGGCATGACTGTTTGTCAGATTATTGCCGGTTCAGTAGGGTATTCCTTCATGGGCGCCTTGCCGAACCGGTATTTTTTTAGCTGATGACAAATCGTTTAAAAGTAGCGGGGTTTCTGAAGACAATAGTCAACTGAAGTCAACCTTGGCATCGTCTTAATTCTCCTCATTTGTTCCATATTTCTACCACATTCCCCTGCAATACTGAAAGCATGGAGTAACGGTTTGGTCCTTGGCGGATGAGCGCGGCTGCGTTTTGAAAACAGTATGTACTCGAGTCTCTGAACAATTATCATGAAAGGAGAGAAAGATGGAACTGGATCACATTGACCGAAAGGCGGCTCTCTGTCTGTTAGCCGCACTGATTCCAGCCTCAGTATGGGCCAACACCGGAGCACGTGGGCCTGGTGACCGCAGAAAACCTCCCCAGGAGGCGTTCGAGGCCTGCAAGGATAAAACCGAGGGTACGTCGGTGGTTTTCACGACTCCCCAGGGTGCAAGCATTAAGGCGACCTGAACGTCATTCAACGGACAGTTGGCTGCTGTTCCCGAGGGGGCGCCACCCGCACCGAGGGATGGTGAGAGGGAAGCTGGCAGCAATCAACCTATTCGGTGATTTAAGTCATGTGAAATTTCACGGAAGGAGAACGATTCAATGAAAAGGAATATTATTGTGTTCACGCTTGTGGCAGCCGTAACTGCCGGAGCAAATGGAGTCTGGGCTGCTGGTGACACTAGCGGTGATCAACCGGTCAGGGATATGGACTGCCGCTGTTTGAGGCAGGAACGGAGGATGCCGCCCCCCCCCCTGTCCCCGGAAGAACACGTCGAACGCATGGCTTGTCTGCTCAAGCTGACCAATGAACAGCAGATAAAAATCAAGGCGATGCTTGAAAAAGATAGGGTGACAACAGCCCCACTGCTGCAGAAGTTGGAGGAATCCGGCAAAAAGCTGCGGGAAGCCGCAAGGGGTGCTGCATTCGATGAGACAGTGATAAGGGCCATCGCCGTCAGACAGGCACAGGCAGAAGCGGACCTGACCGTTTCCAGGGCCAGGATGCGGACCCAGGTCAACGCTCTGTTGTCGCCTGATCAGCGTTTGCTTGCGGATAAAATTACACCACCTTTCCTTCGTGGTCATGGACCACGCCCTCCGTACGATGATGAGCGTGGACCGGACCAGGCACCTCCGCCACCCTGCAGGGATCATTGGTCCCATCATCCGGGTGATGAATGTGACGGGGACTAACTCGTGTATATCGTACCAAAAATCCAAGCGTATCAGGCAAAGGGAAAACGCCATGACAAACAGTGAACTGCGGAGAGAACACAGGGAAGCGATCGGACATATGGAGGTCAGGTTTGACAAAAAGCCTTCAACTATTGATTTCATGGGAATGGTTCTAACCCGGATCAACCCTGTCCCTGCCTTGAAAAGCGGAATGGATTCGCTAACCGGGCTGATTGTCACAACGGTCAGGCTGGGCAGCATGGCTGATATGGCGGGTGTTGCAAGTGGAGATATCTTGTGCGAAGTTGATGGAGTTCCTGTTACGGAAACACAAGAGCTGGAAATACTTCTCGCTCAAAACGATCGTCAAAAACCGGTCGGGGTACTTTTCAGGCGTGTGGGAGGGTGGCGCTATCTGGCGCTGCCCCTTGACGATTCGTTTCAGACGGTGTAACCCATGATCAACGTTTGTTGATACCCACCTGTCGTGTAGATCACTCTTTTCAGAAGTATCCGAGGTTGTAATTGTAATGAAAAAGATTACCGGCAAACAGCTGGGCATCGCGCTGTTCGTGCTGATTGCACTGCTGTGCGCAGGATTGCTGATCAGACAGCTCTCTTTTTCCAAGGAAAAGACCACCTATATCACGGCGGTGGCCACGCGCATGGATATGGAGGAAAGCGTTCTGGCAAGCGGCACATTGAACGCATTCAAGACAGTGGATGTGGGGGCACAGGTTTCCGGGCAGCTGAAAACGTTGCACGTGGCCCTGGGCGACAAGGTTTCCAAAGGGCAGTTGCTGGCGGAAATCGATCCCATCCTGCAGCAGAACACCCTGAAGGACTCTGAAGCCCAGATTGAGAATCTTCAGGCCCAAAAACGGGCCAGCCAGGCCCTGCTGAAACAGTATGAGCTGGCTTGCAAGCGCCAGGGCATCATGGTTGCCCAGGATGCCGCTTCCCGCGCCGATCTGGAAAGCGCCCAGGCCCAGCTTGACAGCACCCGCCACTCTATTGTCTCCCTGGATGCCCAGATCAGAAGGGCCAAGATCGCCGTGGATACCGCCAGGGCCAATCTGGGCTACACCCGCATTGTCGCCCCCATGGATGGTGTGGTCATCTCCATCACCACCCAGGAGGGGCAGACCGTGGTATCCACCCAGTCGGCCACTACCATCCTCTCCCTGGCAAACCTGGATGTGAT
Source organism: Desulfuromonadales bacterium (assembly GCA_013377095.1). Taxonomy (GTDB): domain Bacteria; phylum Desulfobacterota; class Desulfuromonadia; order Geobacterales; family Pseudopelobacteraceae; genus Pseudopelobacter. The sequence continues at coordinate 6,629 of JACAAY010000067.1, read as the reverse complement.
CACCGTTAAGGCCAAGATATCCGAAGCGGACATAACCAAGGTCAAACCAGGGCTAAAGACCTATTTCACCCTGCTGGGCGACTCTGATACCCGCTATTACAGCACACTGCGCACAACCGAACCGGGACCGGTGTCCAGCGCCAGTTCATCAGTCAACAGTACCAGCAGTACGGCCATCTATTACAACGGCCTGTTCGAGGTCCCCAATCCGGATCATAAGCTGCGGGTTTCCATGACGGTCCAGGCCGTCATCGTACTGAAAGAAGCCGGGAAAGCGTTGACTATCCCGGTTTCAGCCCTGGGCGACAAACGGGCGGACGGTCGTTACCAGGTCAGGGTGTTGCATAACGAAACACCCGAGCTTCGCACGATTCGAGTCGGCATAAACAACCGGGTCAACGTGCAGGTCCTGGATGGCTTGCAGGAGGGTGAAAAGGTCGTCATCGGCGATTCCAGCACGCTGCCGGCCGCGGAAACGAACAGTCCGGCGGGACCGCCTCCGCCAAGGAGATAGCGGGATGACGACTCCGCTCCTTGAACTGATCGGACTCGGCCGCTGTTTTCTGGCCGGTGACCAGCAGGTACCGGCCCTGAAGGATATCAATCTGACCATCCATGCCGGTGAAATGGTTGCCATCGTCGGTGCCTCCGGTTCGGGAAAATCGACTTTGATGAATATCCTCGGTTGCCTTGACCGCCCCAGCCAGGGGAATTACCGGATCAACGGCCAGGAAACCGGCACGCTGGACAGCGATGCACTGGCCAGACTGCGTCGCGAATACTTCGGGTTTATCTTTCAGCGCTATCACCTGCTGCCCCATCTGGATGCCACCCGTAACGTGGAAATACCGGCCATCTATTCCGGCTTCAACAAGGCCCAACGCCGCGCACGCGCCAAGGAGCTTCTGGGCCGACTCGGTCTGGATGATCGTTGCGACCATTGTCCCGGCCAGCTCTCCGGCGGCCAGCAACAGCGGGTAAGTATCGCCCGCGCCCTGATGAACGGTGGTGACGTGATTTTAGCCGATGAGCCAACCGGAGCGCTGGACAAAAAGAGCGGTCAGGAGATGATGGCTATCCTGCATGAACTGCATGGTCGCGGTCACACCATCATCCTGGTGACCCATGACATGCAGGTGGCCAACAATGCCCAGCGGATCATCGAGCTCAGCGACGGCCAGATTATCCGTGACCAGCCCAATCCAAATGCCCCTGACAAGGAGCCGATTGAAAAGCTGGAAAAACCCTCTTCCGGAAAAAACAGTTCCCTGCTGCAGGCCCAGTGGGGTCGCTTCAGCGAGGCGTTCAAGATGGCCCTGATCGCCATGACCTCCCACCGTATGCGGACCCTGTTGACCATGCTGGGGATCATCATCGGCATTACCTCGGTTGTTTCGGTGGTAGCGCTGGGGCAGGGCGCACGCCAGAAGGTGATCAAGGATATCAGCTCCATGGGCACCAATGTGATCGATATCTATCCCGGCAGCGACTGGGGGGACGACCAGGCCGGCAGCGTGTACACTCTGGTTCCCTCCGACCTGGAGGCGCTCAGATCGCAGGTCTACGTGGACAGCGCCACACCGGGCACCAGTGGCAGCCAGATGCTGCGCTACCGCAATATCAAGGCCAATGCCTCCATCAGCGGGGTAGGGGAACAGTACTTTCGGGTCAGCGGAACGGAAATAGCCCATGGCCTGTCCTTTGACCAGAGCGATATGGCGCGTCAGGCCCAAGTGGTGGTGATCGACCAGAACACCAGCAAGAAGCTGTTCACCAATGGCGAGGATCCCATCGGCAAGGTGATTCTGGTCGGTACGCTCCCCTGTCAGGTGATCGGGGTGACCAAGGAAAAGGAGAGTCCCTTCGGCAACAACCAGAACCTGAGCGTCTGGGTGCCCTACACAGCTGCCATGAGCCGTCTGCTGGGGCAGCAGTATTTCAACTCCATTACCGTGCGGGTTCGTGACGGCCTGTCTAACCAGATCGCGGAGCAGAGTATCATTAAGCTGTTGAAACAGCGCCACGGCAACAAGGATTTCTACACCAGCAGCAGCGACAGTATCCTGAAAACCGTTAAAAAGACAACCGCCACCCTTTCCATAATGATTTCGGCCATTGCGGTTATCTCGCTGGTGGTGGGAGGCATTGGCGTCATGAATATCATGCTGGTCTCTGTTACCGAACGGACCCATGAAATCGGCATCCGCATGGCAGTCGGGGCACGTCAGAGCGACATCATGCAGCAGTTTATGATCGAGGCGGTGCTGGTCTGTTTGATCGGCGGCCTGATCGGCATCCTGCTCTCCCAAGGTGTGGGCATGGTCTTCTCGCTGTTTGTCACGGCCATTGCCATGAAGTTTTCCCTGCTGTCCATTGTTGCCGCATTTTTGTGTTCATCGCTGATCGGGGTGCTGTTCGGTTTTCTTCCTGCCCGAAATGCAGCCCGGCTCGATCCGATCGAAGCGCTGGCACGGGAGTAAGTTAAAGATGTCATCACATGCCGGGAATTGTTTTAGATGGATACTGAATGAATCCGTGATGCCTCCATGCCTACGCTTGCCCGGAACGCCTCCGTTCCGGGTCTCCAAAAAAAAGGAACTGCTGGACGGAGGACAAACAGCGCAACAGGGATGTTCCGGTGCCGGCGGCGGTCAACTCCGGCATTCCGCGCGCTCCGGCGTTCCGGCATCACGGATTCTGCTTGTTATTATGATGCACGCGCTTTGCGCTGTAACCGGCTGCAGTTTGCTGCCGCGCAGTGAATTCAAGCAGCCGCAGGTCAGCATACCGCAGCAATGGCAGAACCAGGCCGTCACCGGCAATGCCGTGGCAAACGGTCAAAAATGGTGGCAGTCGTTCAACGATCCACTACTGAATGATCTGATCGACCGCGCCTTGCGAAGCAACAACGATCTGACCGCGGCAACCATCAGGGTCCAACGCGCCAGATTGCAGTCCAGCCTGACCGACACCAACCTGACGCCATCCGTCACCGCGGCTGCCAACAGCAGCCGAAGTTACAACCTGAATGGCGGCAGCGGTTCCTGGGCGCACAGTGTCAGCGCCGGCATCAGCTATGAACTGGATCTGTGGGGCAGGCTGTCCAGTCTGCGCGACGCCGGCCGCTGGGAGGCAGAGGCCACCGAGGTGGACCGCCGCAACACGGCCCTGGCGCTGATCGGCACAACCGCGTCAGCTTACTGGCAGGTCGCTTTTCTGAACCAGCGCATCGCCATCAGTGAGGCCAGCATTGCCACCGCTGATAAAACCTTGTCGCTGGTACGGACCAAGTACAATGCCGGTGCCGTGTCGGGCATTGAACTGGCCCAGGCGCACCAGTCGCTTGCAGCCCAGCGGGCCACCCTGACCCAGTTACAGCAGCAGCGTAGCGAAGCCCGCTCTGCCCTGGCGATTCTGTTCGATCAAGCGCCCCAGAATAGCGTTCCCGAGCGATTACAGCTGCCCGATGGACCGCTACCAACCATAGATGCGGGTCTGCCAGCCAGCCTGCTGGGGAGGCGTCCCGATCTGGCCGCAGCAGAGTTGCGTTTGAGTGAGACGCTGGCCAATGTGGATGCGACCACGGCCGGCTTTTTCCCTGCCTTCACCCTGACCGGCAGCCTGGGTGGCAGCAGCATCAGCCTGGAAAATGTCCTCAAAAATCCGATCGTAACACTGGGGATGGGGCTGACACTCCCCTTTATCCAGTGGAATACGGCCAAGCTGACCATTAATGTGTCCGAAACCCAGTACCAGGAGGCAGTGGTTACTTTTCGCCAGACGCTGTACAAGGCTCTGTCCGATGTGGAAAATACCCTGTCAGCCCTGGTCCACTATCGGAAAGAGAGTGTTCAATTGGAGCTGGCCCTGGAAACGGCAAAAAGGGCCGAGCAGTTGGCCGAAATCCGCTACCGGGCCGGCGCCACCGGCGTGCAGGCTTGGCTGGATCAGCAGGAACTGCGCCGGAGCGCCGAGATTAACCTAGCAGAAAACAGATTGAACCGTCTGAAAAATCACATGAAGCTGTATCAGGCTTTGGGTGGGGATATGGGGATTGGTGTGAAAGCTGAGATGGAACGAAAGGCGGGAGAGAAATCCTGACCCCGGTGTGGCCAGGATTTCAATCTCACAGGGTATCAAGCACCTGCCGCATTTTTTCGGACAGCAGATACATGGTGAACGGTTTCTGGATAAACGCCACACCTTCGTCAAGCACACCATGATGCCCGATCACATTGCTGGTGTATCCCGACATGAAAAGCACTTTCAGGTCCGGCCGGATCCGACTGAGCAGCTCGTACAGTTCCCTCCCGTTCATGCCGGGCATTACCACGTCGGTCAACAGCAGATCGATTCTGCCCTGGTACGCCCTAACCAGATCGACACACCGGTCGGGGTTCTCCGCCACAAGCACCTGATATCCGAGCGTCTCCAGCATCTCGCAGGCGAGCTCCCGAACCATCTCATTGTCTTCCGTCACCAGAACCGTCTCAATACCGTGGGCAACAACATCCTGTAGAGAAGGGGGGGGCGTGCTGCTGGTCGTATCCTCGATGACGCGTGGTAGAAAAACCTTGAAGACGCTACCCCGGTTTTTTTCGGAATAGACACAAATTGAGCCTCCATGCTGCCGTACGATGCCGTAGGCGGTCGAAAGGCCGAGACCGGTTCCTTTGCCCAGTTCCTTGGTGGTAAAGAACGGATCAAAGATTTGTTCCATGGTCTTCTCGTCCATGCCGGTGCCGGTATCACTCACCGCAAGCATGACATACGGTCCCGGCACAATCTCGGGATGTATTGCCGTATACGATTCATCCAGATCCATATCCATGATTTCAATCTTTAGCCCCCCCCCCTCGGGCATTGCGTCCTGCGCATTGATCGACAGGTTCAGCAGCACCAGTTCGATCTGTCCCACATCAGCCCGTACCTTGCTGAGTGAGGGTGAAATCGCCACATCAATACGAATGTTTTCACGTAACGTGCGACTCAGCATGTTTTCGAATTGTCGTATAATATCACCCAGATCCACCGTCTTCAGCTCGATGATCTGTTTTCGGCTGAAGGCGAGCAGGCGACGGGTCAAATCCTTAGCCCGCTCAGCTGCCTGTTTCACCTGTTGAAGCCGCTTGTGTCGTGGATCTTCTTCAGAGAAACCGGCCATCAGCAACTCGGTGTAACCGAAGATCGGCGTCAGCAGATTGTTGAAGTCATGGGCAACCCCGCCGGCCAACAGGCCGACACTCTCCATCTTCTGGGATTGTATCAGCTGCTGTTCCAGTTTTTTCTCAACGGTGATGTCACGGGCTATGCCGATAAACCCGGTTAACATCCCCATCTCGCTGCGCATGGCGGTTACCGTCAGCGATACCGTGAGGCGGGATCCATCCTTGCGGATGTATGTCCACTCGCGAGTCTCGGTTTCCCCCTGACGCGCGGCAGAAACAAATACTTCGAAGCCGGGATTAATACGCATTTCAGCCGCGCGGGCGGCGACTTCGACGGGATCGTGGATCATCTCCGGGGTTGCCTTGTCGATGACCTCTTCGGCGCGATAACCGAGCATCAGTTCGGCTCCTTCGTTGAAGACCTTGATGATGCCGTCCGTATCCGTGCCGATGATGGAATAGCCCGTGGCAGCCCGCAGGATTGTTCTGAAACGTTCGTTCGCTTCGCGAACGGTCAACTCAGCCTTTCTGCGTTCCCGAATCTCTAGCTGAAGATCCGCGGTACGCTCGACAATCAGCTCTTCCAGGCGGGCTTCATGCATTCTCAAAACTTCTTCTGCCCGCTTGCGCTCGGCTATTTCCTGCTGAAGGCAAATGTTTTGTATTTCCAGACGTTGTTGCAGATGCCGCAAGGTGAGGTGTGTTTCAATCCGTTTCATGACCTCCAGCGGTTGAAACGGTTTGGTGATGTAATCAACTCCTCCGGCCTCAAAACCCTTGACCTTGTCAGCGGTTTCATCAAGAGCGCTGATGAAGATCACCGGAATCGAGCGATGCTTCTCATCGGACTTCAGGCGTCGGCAGACCTCGTAGCCGTCCATCTCCGGCATGCGCACGTCCAGGAGAATCAGGTCCGGCGCCTCGGCCGCCACCGATCTCAACGCCAGCTGGCCGCTGGATGCCGGGCGAACCCGATAGCCGTAACCGGCTACAATCTCCGTCAGCAACTTGAGATTGGCCGGGACATCATCGACAACCATAATTCGGGGCGGCTCGGGTTTTTGTCTGTCGTCGTAATTCATGTGATCGTTTCCTTGTTCGTGCCGGTATCCTCTGTCAGGGCCAATAAACGGTCATAGGCCAGGGCGTCGGCGAGCTTTTTTAAAACAGCGCCGACAGCGCTGTCTCGTCCGGAGATCAAGTCGATTACGTCCAACGTCCGGGCGGTGTCCAAGCGAAGGATCGCCGTATGTAATTCGTTACGAAGATCGGCCGGCAGAATCTCTGTCAGTTGTTCGGGGGTCAATTCGATATCAGGTTCACCAGTCTCTTCGTTCTCCAGTTCCTTTTCATGGATATATTTCAGTCCAAGATCATTTAGATCCTTTTCTCTCCCCACCCTGATACCGATCTCCATCCTGAAGAGACTGCCTCCACCCTCCCGGCTGGTCACGGTAATAT
>JACAAY010000066.1 GCA_013377095.1 Desulfuromonadales bacterium | reverse complement strand
GGTTTCCCGTATCCAGACAGCGGGAAGCCTGGCCCGCTTTGAAGCGGTCACCACCCCCCATCACCACCTGATCTGCAGCAGATGCAACAACGTCGTTGACTTTCACTGGTCGGATTTTGAATCAGTCGAACTCCCCTCCCCTGTCGAACAGTGGGGCAAGGTCACAAGCAAGAACGTTGTCATGTACGGAATCTGCGGCGATTGCCTTCAGAAATAAGATCCTTCCTTGTCTTTTTTTGCCACGCATACCCCCTTTAAAACATTAAAATCTTGACAGCTGATGTTTTGCACTGTTATTGATCTAAACATTCAATATCAAAAATCGTGTGTTTGCAATTTTGAGGAGCTGCTTTGTGGTAAATATAGCAGATGTTATGCTTGGCAATAATCATCGTCCGTCTTGGTCCCAGCTTGCGCACCGCTTCAGTTCGGAGAGCGACTGTCTTGCTGCTTTTATCGCACTTGAAACAGCTGAAATCCTGGCTGGCGCCAAGCCCTCAGCCTTGATCAGCATTCCCAACCGCTCCCGTATCTGTGGCCGCAACCTCTATAAACTCTGGCTCAAGCATGGCTTTGAGGTGCTGGAGCAGACCTGTCTCTTTGTCCGCGAAATTGGAAATGGTTCCGGGAATACCCAGCTCTTGTTCTACATTGCCAACGATATTGCACATTTTTTGCGGCGACGGGATGTATCTACCCTTCTGGCAAGGGCATGGTATCAGTCGCCCATTCTTACGGAACGCGCCTTGGATCAACTTGAAGAGCGGTTGAAAGCAGGAACCTTTCCCCACGAAATTGGTCTTTTCCTCGGTTATCACCCAAAAGATGTAGCTGCCTTCATGGGCTGGTTCAGACTTCCCTTTGCCTGCCAGGGACCATGGAAGATGTTTGGAAATCCACGTGCCAGCCTTCGGTTGGCGGAAATATTTCGAAATTGCCGCAACAACATGGCCGAACGGCTGGCTTCCGCACAGTCCGCCCTGGAATGCATCGCACCGGTTACTCCATCTGGCAAGTCACTTTTTTTACCCACAAACTGATAATGGATTTCAATATCTAAAAAGGAAACGACCATGTGTATTGCTGTGATCGGAGGGATGAAACGGCTTGAACCACAGTATCTAAAGGAAGCCGGAAAAATGGGGATTGAGCTGCGGATCTTCAACGAACCCACCAAAAACATGGACGAGAAACTACTTTAGGTCGACGCGGTGATCATATTCACGAAGATGGTTTTGCACAATGCAAAACGTATGGCCAAAAATGCGGCCCGGATCCAGGGGATTCCGGTTTTCATGCATCATGCCTGTGGCGTTTGCACCCTGCGGGAATGCCTCAACTGCCTGAACATACTAAAAACCACTTCACATGCCGCGCTTGCGGCGCCTGCGATAAAGATGAAATCAAAAATAGTAAGGAAAAACTGATGAAAAATGTATTCAAACGGAGTTGGGGAGTGCTGGTAATGATGGGAATGGTTGCAGCAGTGGGAGTCGGGCAGGCGTTTGCGGGGCCGCCATTGGCAACCGATGACGCCGGTATCGTTGATGTGGGCCACCTGGAGGTGGAGTTAAACAGCTCCTACGTTCACGACAGAGAAAGAGTGGCAGGCGACAATATTCGCCATAGCGTGACCGACGGAGAGGTCAAGCTGACCACTGGGCTTTTGAAAAACGCAGACATCTTCCTGACTGTTCCCTATACATTCAGTGACCGGGAACGGGTCAATGGTGATCTGACCGGATCAAGCAATGGCTTCGGGGATATGCTGCTCGAGCTTAAATACGTCTTTTTCGAGAAGGACGGCCTTGCCCTGACCCTGAAGCCGACCATGCTGATTCCCACCGGCAAATACAGCGCCGGTCTTTCCGAAGGTCGCTGGCAGTTCGGCGGCGCATTGATCGCCAGCAAGGAATTTGAGGATGGAAAGTACACCCTGCATGCCAACCTGGGGTATGAACACCACGATTACCGTACGGAAGAATCCCGTGTCGAAAACCGCGGTGATCTCTGGAGCGCCTCGCTGGCCGGAGAGGCCAAAGTCATGAAAAACCTGACCGCCGTACTGGATTTCGGTGTAGCCCGATCAACCGATGCATCAACCAGCACCCCCGCCGCCTATGCCCTTGTGGGTGCACGCTATGAACTGAACGAACACCTCGATCTGGATTGCGGTGTCAAGATTGGTCTGACAGAGCCGGAAGATGATGTGGCAGCCCTTTACGGGATTGTACTTAAGTTTTAACGGAAAAAGAGAGGTTGAATTACATGGACAAGGGAAAAAGCGGGGGGTGATCCCCCTGGGACTCCTGAGCAGCGGGGAAATGGGGGAGATACTTGAAATCCGTCCCGGCAAGGCTACCCAGTCCGGCCACTGTTCTACTGGGCAGAAAAAATACGACTGCCGGGTGGAAGAGATGGGACTCAGGGTCGGTAAAACAGTCGAAATGCTCAACAACGGAGGAGGCGGGGCCGTGCTTTTAAAGTGGACGAGACGAGGATTGCGGTAGACCGTGGCACAGCGATGAAAATAATGATCAAGGAGATACGACATTGAATCTGGCAAAGCTCAAGCCGGGACAGAAGGGAACGATTACCGCAATCGGCTCAATCGGCGCCTTAAAACGCAGACTGATGGACATGGGGGTACTGATCGGTGAGGAAGTGCGGGTGCTCAAGGTTGCACCCATGGGCGACCCAATCGAAGTATGCATCAAGAGCTATAACCTGTCCCTGCGCAAGAAGGAGGCAGAAGGGATCGCCATGGAGGTTACGGGATGAGTACGCGGACACACATCAGGGAAGACGCAAGCAGGTTGGATACGAAGGCAGTGAAGAGTGCCGTTCTCCATCCGGTTGAAAAAAAGGTGATAACGGTGGCAGTGGCCGGCAATCCCAACTCGGGCAAGTCGACCCTGATCAATGCCATTGCCGGAACCAGACTCCATGTGGGTAACTGGGCCGGCGTGACAGTGGAAAAAAAGGAGGCGATGTTTGAATTCCAGGGCAAAAAGATTCGCCTGGTTGATCTTCCCGGCACGTACTCGCTCTCCCCCTATTCACAGGAGGAGATCATCGCCCGCGATTATCTGGTCCATGAGCGTCCCGACCTGATTATCAACGTGGTGGACGCCACCAACCTGGAGCGAAACCTCTACCTTACCGTGCAGTTGACTGAACTCGGTATTCCGACCCGAAAAACTGTAAACGCCACGTGGATATGAACAATTGGAGTTAATAAGATTCATAATTCTTATGAGTAGCCGGAAGTTGATGCGGATGTCAAAAGGCGGGGATAAAAATGGATCTACGGGAGTTGTCGCCATAGATCCATCTGTTCTGAGCCCTGCAGATGATTTTGCTGAGAGTAAAGTTTCGCTCAGCATAGCGGACTCGAACCTATATTTGCTCTGATGTCTGTAAGCTAACGTTTAGGTTTTTACAGCTAAACGAAGCAAGATCAGGTCGGATTCTCGGTTAGGCTGTGATTAGATTGCTTTAGTGATCCGATACGAATAACGACATTTCTGACTGTTGTAACAGACCAGTGACCAATTTTCCCTGATGATGTGAGAATGTTTCGTCTGTTCAGCTCTGCTGTCATTTGAGACAAGGTTAGCTCTTGTTCTTGAAAGACCGCAATAATCGGTGCAATCTGTAATGCAAATGTGTCAGCTTTTTTCTTTCGTGCAATGACTCCGAGTTTACGTCCCTCTTTTAGTGCTGTATTTGTCAGATTGCCATGGTTGCCCAGTTTTGTTCCTCGTATTCTCGCTGCCTGCAGTGCTGCTTTTGTCCGCTGGCTGATCATTTCTCTTTCATGCTCAGCGACGGCAGCAAGTATGTGAATAGTGAATCTGTTTGCTGCTGGCATATCACATGCGACAAATTCGATATTTGATTTTTGGATTGAGCTAATGAAATGTAAATCTCTGGACAATCTATCGAGTTTTGCTATCACAAGTGTCGCCCCGGTCATAAGGCATAGATGCAATGCTTTTTGCAACTGTTGACGATTATCATGCTTGCCGCTCTCTATTTCGACAAACTCGGCAAGTAGTTCCCAGTCCCCGCCGTTCAGGTAATCTGCGATGGCTTTTTTTTGGGCATCAAGCCCGAGCCCAGAAACTCCCTGACGAATTGTTGACACCCTCGAATATGAAACAAACGTACCATTTGGCATTAAAACCTCGATTATAGGCGACAGATAACCGACGTTATCTATCAACTAAAACATGAAAAAATCACTTGCGGCTCAAAATATAAATTTCTTATATCTTTTTGTGAACCGCTAAATGTGCCGCCTCATGACTAATGCTGTGTCTATGGCTTCCAAAAAGTGATTGCGCATGCCCCAGCAGCACCATCAATCCAAGCGACACGTCTCCGTGATGAATCGTCAGGTACCCAACAACAACTGCACAAATCAAAACTCCTGCGGCCACTATTTTTTCAGCAAAAATTATGGGGATCATCATTACTCCTTGCTTGAATTAATGTAATAAATAAATATATATAAATAATAAATATATTGAAGTGTGTGTTTGGTCAAGATGTTTTTGACAAATTTTGATTTTGCTGAAAAGTATGACGTCTCAGCCAAATTACACCTTGGTAGTTGATGACTCGAAATAACAGTCATAATAACTGTTGTAATAAAGTTGCATTTAATTATATTATTAAATATTACGAAATGGGATTGGTCGCTACAAAACACATAACTCAAAAAAAATGTCGAGGATGTTATGATAAAAAATAGATCAAAGGTTTGTATAGCAGGAGATGGAGGGCTTTCGGCGAGAAAACTTGGAAAGGTAATTGATAAATCTAAACTTACTTCAGGTGCAATAGGAGCAGATAAACCAATAGTAACAAAACGCGGCAGGCCAAAAACCAAACCTGATTCAAAAGCAATTATTTTCCATCTGCCACTTGATTTAATTTCGCAGATTGACGCGGAAGCTCAGAGAATTACAACAAGCAATAAATCCGCTTTTGCTGTGAAAGTTTTTTCTGATTTTTTTGCAGAAAAACAAAAAGCTATAGAAAAAGCTCTTGAGTAATTTTGTTTGAGGTACTTTGGAATGCCGGCTTCCAAAAACAGCCTGCTATCTTTTTTTATTGCATCCCGAATAGTGTGGACCTCTTGTTATGTCATCCGCTAATTTGACCCAGTGGTAATTTTGTGGGTTTTGCCAATTATGCATTCAATGGTCAACGAAGAATGTTTTCCAGCTGGCTGTATTTTATCTTGAGTACTGGTATGTAGTGTCTCCTTTTCCCTTAAAGTGTTTATAAATCCTCTAAGTAAGACTTTCCTGTTATATAGTGTCAGCTAAAAAAACAAATAGACCGTAATTGCATATGATAATGTCAGCCTGATATGGCTGTGAGTAGTCAATAGGGCAATGTGCTGCCTACCCCTGTTTTTGAAGTTACGGTTTTTTATGTCTCCCTGATCACAGACAGAGCCGGGATCCTGTGGCAACGTTTGATCTCTCTGATATACGCGGGTTGGATACCCTTAATACGCTTTTTTAGGATTTCAAACCTGTCTGAAGAAAATGCATAGCGTCGTTCATACAAGAATATCGGTAATTAGCTTGGCATTGCCCCTCATTGAGCAATATATGTGAGTCCAAGGGGGCGGCAGTCCAACAACGCAGCAGCTAACATATATACTCATTTTTCGTGTAAAGCCCAGGACTCTTCCAACATAGTAAAAAACACTTGTATTCTCGAGGGTATCAAAAGTTTTAACATAAAAATGTTCAACTTTAGGCTTGGACCAAACTTCGCTCGAAGATCTTGTATATTCATTCGAGTATTTGAGATCAATGGTTGTGCATGCTAAAGATTTGAGTATGCATTTGCTGACTTTGTAGCCACTAACTGAATGATATGTTGCAATTCGTGTTGTATGAAAATTGTCAGCCCCTGGGAACTCCATGATCTTCTGTTGAGCTGGCAGTAAATTTGAAGGACTGATATCATGTTGGAGGTCAGCCGAATACAAGTTGAATTCTAAATGTTTGTTTATCGCAAAATGTTGATCGATATCTTTTTGTAATTTATGCAAAAGCTGTTTAAATGCAGCTTTTTTTTCTTTTTGATTTGTACCCAACTTGTTAGCTTGAATCAGATTCAATATCCAAGATTCAAGAAAAGACTCACCTCTTCTGCATGCTTCGAGAAGCTGGCCGCGCATGTTAATTGAGAGAATTATTCTCCAGGTAGGTTCAGGAATTATGGCAAATACCCTTGAACTCTGTTCAGTCGCATTGGCCAGCTTTTTATCAGTCTCTTCACGTTCTACAAGGCCCAATAGTTTGCGTAAATGTCTACTATACACAAGCTGCCGGCGTCCGTGGAAACAGTTACAATACTCTCGATAGCGAGCCCCCCAGATTCTATATTCCTTTTTTAAATTGTCAGCTGCTTTGGAGTTGCCGTTTTTTTGTAGAGATGCAATTTGGAGTTTCAGCTCAGAGCAAACTTGTAGAATTTCGAACGGAGTATATGAATCAGTATTCGTGATTCGAGAAGCGAGTGGTTTTGTTTTTAAGATATCATTTGCTATCTCCAATTCGATGTTCAACGAATGCCTGGTGTTATAGTCAGCAAGTTTTTTTTGCACTGCGCTAAATTCCAACTCGTTTAACCCCCACTTTGTGACGTACCGGGCAACATTCGCTCCGTCTACGATCAAAAGACCGTGCTCATCAGGCTCAGTTAGACCAGCAGCAACACAACAACTTTTCCAATGCTGCAACAAGGACTTGGTTACTGGCGCATATTCATTGACTGGAAGATTACGATTGCAAACTAAAATAATATGAAAATGGGGATGCCAACCATGTTTTGTGTAAACAACATCTAAAGTGCGGATGTGGCCTACAACACTCAGTTCGCGAGCAAAGCCGCCAATATTATTTTTATTTCCCTTCCACGTTTCCCGATTATAAAACTTAATCAGTGCAGCAGAGATTTGATTTGTTACATCGGCACACTTATCATTTGCATGATGCGGAACAGTTAGTGTGAGCATCAAACAAGAGAGACCAGATTTGATCGCAAAGTCGATACCGTAAATCAAATCTCTCCGCTTTTTTAACGTGATAATTGCACCGCAAATTGGACATTTCCAGACGGAGCCGCAGCGCATAACGCCATGGATCTGAAAATTGCCCTTCTTCGATTTCATAATTTGAATTTCAGTCTTGTCTTTCATCATGTGCCTGCAACAGACAGAAACCGGCTTTTCTCCAATAAGGTTTCGAGCTTCATCTTGCAAACGAAAGCAAATGAGACGGTTAAAACGTTCAAGAACGTCATGATTTAGAGCTGCTTCAATTTCTGTTTGCTTGTGTGTTCTGCTGGTAGTACCAAGAAGAGTATTTAATTCTGCCGTTCTGGGTGCTTCGCTAAGGAAAGATTTTTTGCGGGTGCGGGCCATGGGGGGGGCGCCTCCTGATAGAAATTGATATCTATCGGAGGCCCCCATGTAGTCTGGTGGTGGGCTGATTCCGTCCTCTTTCGAGGTTTTGCGGCTTCTGTTGATCCGCTCCGGATGATATCCGGAATTGACATTTCGCTGATTCAGGCCGGAATCAGCGCCGTTTTTGATTCTCTCTAATATTTTTCGGCCACAAAGTATTAGCGGTCCACATAATGTTTTTCGTCGAGTGAGCGTCGACGTTCCAGTTCATTCTACAAAAACAGTCATTGTTCTTTTCGCTGGAAGGGGTAAATATTTGGTAAATTCCGAGGGGTGACGCCCCCGCCTGGCAATAATATTACCTCACAGATGCTATATTTTTTCTGTGGATAAATAAGCTTCTATATAACGTTGTGTTAGAGAAGAATATGGGATGTTGTCATTAGCAGCTTCAGACCTAATTCTGTCTATGATATCTATAGGGAGTATTACAGTAAGGCTGCCAACGGGTCTGGTTTTTACGGGTCTGCCAACTTTTTTACGCAGCACTATCGTTTCTGCAGTATCCATATTCCGTTTTCCTTTCTGCTTAGCATCCTTGTTCTTTGAACTTAATATACTCTTCGTCAACAAGTTTTAAATCTTTAGATATTATTTCATTTTATTAGATATTTAACTATCAATACATTGTGTACAACTTAAAGTAATGCTACTTAAAGTTACATTGATGACCTAAATCTATTTAGTCATAGCTATCCATTGATTAAGTGGCTTGAGAAAAATGCCCAAATGGTTCTTTAAAACATTTAGGTTGCCCCCCACCCTCTTCCATCAGCCACATCGGCCTGAATCTTCCTCGTATGCTGGCCAAAGCACAAGCAATTACACAAAAACAATTTAATTCTTGACACACATTTTCACTTGAATATATTTACACTTGAATTTAAATTCATATTTTGGAGGTTTCATGGGCTTCGAAAGTGTCTATTCAAGTGAATTCTGTTCACGGCGACTCAAAGCAATAGCAGATCCAACACGATGGTCCGTTGTGGCACAGCTCATCGATGGTCCTAAGAATGTTGGAGAGCTGAATATCCCACTCAAGCTTGACCCGACCCTACTTTCCCATCACCTGAAGATTCTTCGAGATGAAGGTTTTGTCGTGTTTTTGCGAGAGGGCAAGAGCAAGCGTTACCATCTGTCCCCAGGCGTAGAGCTCTCCCCGTCCGGTCGTGGAATAAACTTGGGATGCTGCTGCCTGGAATTGAACGTTCCTTTTTCGGAACAATAATACTGGAGGGGAGAAATGGATGGTGCTGAATTTTCACTTGAAGCGGTTAAAGAGTATTACGGTAAAGTACTGCAAGGGATGCGGGATTTAAAGACAAATGCATGCACCTGTACGGAGTCATTACCACTGAATCACCAAAAAATACTCGCCGAGATTGACAACGAAATTCTGGACAAGTTTTACGGTTGCGGCTCCCCCATCCCACCGGCCCTGGATGGTTGCACCGTTCTGGACCTCGGTTGCGGAACCGGACGGGATGCCTATCTCGCTTCCCGGCTCGTCGGTCCTGATGGTTTCGTGATCGGGGTGGACATGACCCAGGAGCAGCTTGAGGTTGCCAGGCGACACCAGGCATCCCAGGCTACGCAGTTTGGATTTGGCAAGAGCAATGTGGATTTCCGCCAGGGCTATATTGAAGACCTGGCATCACTCGGCATTACCGACAACTCCATCAATGTGGTCATCTCCAATTGCGTCATCAATCTTTCACCCCAGAAAGAAAAGGTCTTCTCCGAAATCTTCAGGGTGCTGAAACCGGGGGGCGAACTCTATTTCTCCGATGTGTTTGCCGGACGACGAATTCCGCAGGAATTGCGTAACGATCCCGTGCTATTGGGAGAATGCCTTGGTGGGGCAATGTACATCGAGGATTTTCGCCGCCTCCTGCGCAGCCTTGGCTGTCTCGATTACCGGGTGGTTTCAAAGAGCCCGATCTCGATTGACAATCCCGGGGTTGAGGCAAAAATTGGCATGATCGACTTCTATTCCATAAAGGTTCGGGCTTTCAAACTCTCCTGTCTGGAAGACATCTGCGAAGATTACGGCCAGGTAGCATCTTACCTTGGCACCATACCTGACCATCCCTACCAATTCCCGCTCGATGACCACCACACATTTATTACCGGTAAGCCTATGCTGGTCTGCGGCAATACTGCCGCCATGGTCGGTGAAACCCGATTTGCCAAACATTTCAGGGTGATTGGCGACTGCTCAGTTCACTTTGGGCCATTCGATTGCTCTCCGGCGTCCAAGGAGTCTTCATCGGATCTTTTTGGTAGCGGTTCCTGTTGTTGAGAAACCATAATGTTCGACCATGCTCTATCAAAAAAGGTACTTTATGAAGTTATCGCATGAATTCATGGGCGAATTTATCGGAACGTTACTGCTGGTGCTCTTCGGTTGCGGTTCGGTGGCCGTAACCATCCTTTTCTCAGCCCATGTGGGACTGTTCCAAGTGGCCATGGTGTGGGGTCTGGGGGTGACGATTGCCATTTATGCAACCAGGCATCTCTCCTGTGCCCATCTCAACCCGGCGGTCAGCATTGCCATGGTGTTGGGACGGAGGATGTCACCGTCAAAGCTTCCGCTCTATATCAGCGCACAGTTCATCGGCGCCTTTGTCGCGGCAGCGCTTCTGTATCTGTTATTTGCCGATTCCATTGCCCAGTATGAAAGCATCAATCACATCCTGCGGGGTTCTCCCGCCTCAATAAAAACTGCCATGATGTTCGGAGAGTACTATCCCAATCCCGGCGCCGGCGCCGCCGCGGTTGTAAGCCCCATAACAGCTTTTTTCGCGGAAACGATAGGGACGTTTGCACTCGTCTTTCTGATATTTTCACTGACCGAAGGGTGCAATCTGGGCCGGCCGGATGACGCTCTTGCGCCGCTCTTCATCGGGCTGACCGTGACCATAATCATCTCGATCATCGCTCCTCTTACACAGGCCGGCCTAAATCCGGCTCGGGATTTGTCTCCACGATTATTTGCTTATATGGCTGGTTGGGGTGAAGCGGCTCTTCCTGATCAACATCTCGGGTTTATCAGTATATATGCTTTCGGACCAGTCTGCGGAGCCCTTATTGCTGCCGGAATATTTACTTTCATGATTGAACCGTTGATGAAGGCAAAGGGGAAGGAAAACGAATCCTGTGATTGCTAATTAGTCTATTTGATTCAAGTGTCAAAAAAGACTCAAGATAAAACTATTGCATAGCTGTATCGTTTGTGCGATAAGTGTCACACAAATTGCAAACATTTTTGAAATATTATAAACAAAAATTTTATTGATTCCAGCAAGATAGGAAAATGGGTTCGAATCCCATGCCGCCCGCCAATCAAAAAAATCTACCCATAGCCAGCTCCCCGTAACGTGTTCTTTCATACACGTGGGAGTTGATATGGGTTTTTTATTATGTACGCACAGATTTCAATTTCTGCTCAAAAAAACATGAGCCGGGGAAGCGAATCCCCGGCTCATGTTTTTGGGCATTCCCGCTGAACTAATTCTGAATATCAATATTGACGTAGGGATGCTGCTTCCGAGCTACCACGGCGGCATCTTTCCCGGATTTATAGCATATCTTTCCAGCCGTCACGTTGCCGTTCTCTACTTCATTGATGTACCAACAGTCTGGTTGTCCATTGCGTTGTGTAACCTGAACTTTTATCATGATATCCTCCGCGTATTGATGCAAGGTGGTTATGAGCGCTCTCAACAGCACTTTAAATAAGTATACTCCATTTACCGGTTCATGGAATATAGTGAGATTAACTTCGTAACTGCTTTTCACAACCTTAGAAAGAATGAGAGATTCCATGCTACATATCGGAAATTACAATCAGTTGAAAATAGCCAGAATCAACGCCTCAGGCGCCTTTTTGACCTCTGACGCAGGTGAAATAGTACTCCCCGGAAGGCTGGTTCCGAAGGGAGCTGAACCGGGCAATATGCTGAATGTATTTATTTATGTTGATTCGGATGGTCGCCTGACCGCCACGACCAAAAAGCCCAGAGCGGTGGTGGGTGATTTTGCGTTGCTGAAAGTCAGGGACAATGTGTCCGTCGGAACCTTTCTGGATTGGGGATTGGAGAAGGATCTGCTGTTGCCGTTTGGGGAACAGATTGACCCGCTGAGAAGGGGAGACGAGGTGCTGGTGCGAGTTTACCTGCACAGCAGTGACCGGGTTGCCGCGTCGGCCAGGCTGGACAAATTTCTGAAGCCTGCCGATGATGCCCTCTCGGAAGGGACCGAAGTTGAACTGCTGGTCTATGCCTTCAGCGATCTGGGAGCCAAGGTCATTATCAACAACAGCTATGGCGGCCTGCTGTTTCGTGATGAACTCTTCGTCAACCCGGCCTGCGGCGAGCGACTGCGGGGTTATGTGAAGAAAATACGCGACGACGGTAAAATTGACGTCACATTGCGTATGGGTGGCGTCCAGCAAGCCGCGCAGGATAGAGAGACCATCCTTCAGGCTCTGAAAGCCCATAACGGGCTGCTTCCCCTGAGTGACAAAAGCACACCTGAAGACATTGCCGGACTGCTGTGCATGAGTAAAAAGAGTTTTAAAAAAGCGATCGGCGGGCTGTACAAGGAAGGACTGATCGACATAACATCCGAGGGAGTCAGGGTTCGGAGCATGTGATCAGATTGGTTGAATAAAGAATGAGCCGGAAATCAATCAATATGCAAAAGTTTCATCTCTTTGATGGTGGACAAAACCTTCTCGGAACATTCCGGACAAATGCCATGACTGAATAACGCTTCCGAGTGTTCTGAGATATACCTCTCCAGCTGCTGCCAAATTTCATGGTCATCCCGTATTTTTTTGCAATAAACGCAGATCGGTATAATTCCTTTAAGCTGCCTGCCCCTGGGTAAACCGTTTTTTGTCTCATCAGGCGTTGACGAGCGTTCTGACAATTCGTTAACCGCCAAGAGACATTCCTCTCCCGACTCGATAACAACCGCTTCCATTCGCACAGGGTAACGTGAGCCCCCCGCTCCGATAAGCGTCAGTTCACACGATAGAGTGTCCCTATGGTCAAAGATCGAATCAAGGAATGCGTTGAAAGAGGAATGGTCGGTTTCGGTAATAAAGGTGCGCAACGAAGTGGTGATCAGGTGCGAAGGTTCGAGTCCGATAAAATTGGCAGCGGTGAGATTCACGGCGCGGATAGTGCCGTTACGGTCAAGAGCGATGTAGCCCATGGGTGCGGTCTCGTGAGGTTCATTGGAGGTACTCAGCAACAACACAATCCTGTCCCGTTGGCTGATGGCATAACGTAGCTCTTCATTCTGCCTTTCCAACTCGGTCTGCTGCGTCTGCAATTCATGGATGAGCCGAAACAGATCCTCCCCCGTGCCGTTCTGATCTCTAAGCCACTCTTCTGCACGTCGGCGCAGTTCGTTGCCCTCCATTCTGTTGAATATGGTGTCGTCCATGGCAATTTCTCCGTCGTATCAGTTGCAATTCCTGCACAGAAAAATATCATACCGCTGACCGGTTTGGCTTCCCGACGAAATGAGAGGCTTATGAGAGCATAGAGACCTTACTAGGTCGCATATTTTGTGATCGATTTGATACTGTAGAGATCAGCCTTATTCATAATGCTTTGAAATCGTCTATTTATGACATCGTCGCTGACTTCAAATGCATGAGCGATATGCCAAGTGTTTTTTCCGTCGGAGATATACCGCATGATAGCAAGCTCTTGTGTCGAGAGCGTCGGGAGACCCGCGTTGTATCCATCGTTTATGCTCTGTAAAAAGTTCTTGAGAATTAATTCAGATATTTTCCGGCAGAGATACGATTTGCCATGCGCAACGGCACGGATGCCCGCAGCCAGTTCCGCAAAAGCAGCGTCCTTGGTGATATATCCCTTCGCTCCAGCCTCCAGAGCCTTTACAACAGAGCCGAAATCAGATTCGGAGGAAAGAGTCAGAACACTGATATCAGGGTTTTCAGCAACTATCTGACGAGTGGCATTGATACCGTCCAAAACTGAAAGAGTAATATCCATGACAACCACGTCCGGTTGAATATCCTTTGCGTACTGAACCGCCATAGCGCCATTGTCGGCTTCCGCAACTGTAAGCATATCCTCTTCCATCTTAAGCAACCACTGCAGACCTTTACGAAACAGCGGTTGATCAGCAACGATCATGATTTTGAGAGGCATGCCTTGCTCCCCATTGCCGCACATAGATGGTTATCAGAAAAACACTCTGACGGTTTTTACTTGATAAACGAGCGATGTTGAGGGTGCTTGCACAGATGGACGAAGCCGAATGGGACACTAAATTCGCAGAACTTGTCATTCAAAAGGCATGTGGAAAAGTTTTCAAGAAGGTAGGTTGTTCGACATGCACAAAAGTCTTTGCCACAACCAATTGAAGACTCCATCTCAGCCTGGTCATCCGGTCGAATGTTCTGTTCGTCTTGCGAATTCATAATACATCCAAACATCTTTTGATTGAAGTTGCGTCTCAAATATACGTGTAGATATGGTTCATTATGCTTTAATGAATGAATGGAAGATATGGGTGTATTGGCAGGAGCGGGTTCGGGAACTCCCAAGAATGTGGTCAGTTGAATGAATGGTTACAGCGGTTAGTCGAGGTTGGTCAATCCTTCACGGATGGCATATTTGGTAAGCTCCGCGATACTGAAGAGGTTGAGTTTCTTCATGATGCCGTTGCGCTGATTCTCGATGGTTTTTATGCTGACATTGCCGGCATAGGCGATCTCCTTCGGGTTTTTGCCATCAGCGATCATCCGCAGGATCTCACGCTCACGCGGAGTCAGACTTTCACAGGTCAATAGTTCCTCTTGAGGGATGCGCTGCAGATATTCCCTGACAATGACTTCCGTGATCCTGGGAGTAAGATAGGTTTCACCGGCGGCAACGGTGCGGATGGCCTTGGCCAGTTCCGCAAAGGCCACATCCTTGAGCAGGTAACCGCTGGCGCCGGATTTCAGGACTTCCACCACAAAACGCCGGTCCGCCTCCATGGAAAGGGCCAGGATGTGTGTGTTCGGACATTCCTTCAGGATCAGGCGGGTCGCATCGATGCCATTCATATCGGGCATGGAGATATCCATGACAATCACGTCGTGGCAACAGCCACGGGCAATGCGGACCGCTTCAGTGCCGGTGCCGGCCTCGTTAATCACCTGCATGTCCGCTTCCTTGTCGATCAGGGCGCGCAAACCTTCGCGCACAATAGTATGGTCGTCCACCACCAGTATCTTCAGGCTCATCTTTTCCTCCCCTGCCCTTACGTGGTTTTGTCAAGCGGTGCTACGATCGTGGCGCATGTTTCGAATCCGGGGTTTGATTCGATCGTGAAGTTTCCGCCCAAATACTCGATCCGGCGTTTGACGTTTTGCAGACCGAATCCTCCTGTTTTTGATGTTTTCACCTTTGATGAGGCCACGTCGAATCCACAGCCGTTATCGGATACGCTGAGTCTGATCATGTCGGAGTCACGCTTGATAGAGATTCCGATGTGCGTAGCATTGGCATGTTTAACGGTATTCAGGAGTATTTCGCGTGCTGCCTGGAATATGGTGGAGCGGGCTTCATACCTCAATGGTTTCGCTTGGCCGTCGTCGGAACAGGTAAACTGCAGACCGTACTTCTCATGAAATTCCTCTCCAAGCCAATGCAGGGCCGCCTCCAGGCCGGCGCTGGCCAGAAGCGGGGGACGCAACTGAAAAGCCAGGGACCTGATATCTTGAATAGAAAGGTCGATGATGTTGTCAAGTTGCTCAATTTCGGCAGAGGATTCGTCAGAGGTCGCATGGCTGGCCAATGACCCCAGTACCATTTTACTGAAGATCAGGCGTTGGCCGACTTGGTCGTGCAATTCTCCGGCAATGCGGTCCCGTTCGCGCTCCTCGGCCAGAGAGAGTTCGATGGACATTGCTTCCAGCTTGCGCTGGTTATCCAGCAGGTCCTGTTCGATTCTTTTGCGCTCCTCGTTTTCATGGGAGAGTTGTTCGAGAGCGTATGAGAGTGAGGCGGTTCTCTCCTGCACCTGATGCTCAAGAAGGACCTTTGACATGGCCAACGCTTCCTCAGCCCGTTTGCGTTCGGTGATATCAATGGAAACCTGAATGACGGATACAACATTACCATCGGTAACGATTGGACCGAGTACCGTTTCGAACCAGTTCAAGGAATGATTATCACCGAATCCCTTTACTATCATCCGTTGCGGTGACCGGGATTGAAAGACCTTTTCCAGCGCGTCACGGTAGATCTCTTTGCTGTCACCGTCCAGGTAGTCAAAAGAACTTGTTCCGATGACCGATTGGAAGTTAAAACCCTCCGTGCAACGGTTGATGAAGCTAATGACGCCGCCTCTGTCGACATTGGTTACCAGGAACGGTGCGTTCATCACCAGGGTGCGGTATTTAAGCTCGCTTTCGGCGAGTTTCAGTTCCAGGTTCTTGCGTTCGGTTATGTCGCGGCCTACGGCCTGGGTCTCAACATGCCGTCCCTCCGCATCAAAAAAACCCCGGTTGACAAACTGCATCCAGCGGACTTCACCTGTGCTTGACAAGATCCGGTTTTCTACGACAACAACCGGATTTGAAGAAGACAGATGGCTCAGTTGCTCATTGATTATCGGCATATCTTCGGGAAAAGCATCCGGGTACCACTTGCTTCCCAGAAGTTCCTCGCGTGTTTTTCCGAAGATACGACAAAACACATCGTTGACAAAGGTATAGGTTCCGTCTGTTGTATAGCGGCAGATGGTTTCCGTCTGGTCCTCAACTACCGCCCGATAGCGTTCTTCACTTTGTTGAAGAGCCTCCTCTGTGCGTTTGCGGTCGGTAATGTTGGAGAGGCATCCTACGTAACCTGACAGTTCGCTGGAATCACCAGACAATTTGGAGGCAACACCACTTATCCAGGATACCGTTCCGGTTGGCGTCATGAAGCGGAATTCGGATGAAAACGGGAGATGTGTACAAAAAGCTCTATTCCATTCGGCAACGACCCTGTCACGATCTTCCGGGTGCAGCGCATTTGCCCAACCGGCGCCCATGGCTTCATCTTTTTTAATCCCGGCCAGTTGACACCATATGTTGTTCACGTAAATGCAATTGCCATCCGGATCAGTTTGAAATATGCCAACAGGCGCCTGGAAAGAGAGGGTGCGGAAGAGAAGTTCGCTTTTGCGCAAGTTCAGTTCTATCTGTTTGTTTTCGGTTACATCGGAGAGGATGACGGTAAACTCGCCCGGTGTTGGACTGTAGGCGTAGATCGAGAAAAATTGGCGGGTAGATTCAAGAAACGTCTCAGCCTTGATTTCCCCCCCTTCGAGAGCGATCCTTCCCAGCACACCAATATAGTCAAATTCGAAATTTTCGACTCCCGGAAAGACGTCCCTGACTCTGCGCCCTTCTATTTCTTCTCTTTTAATACCAATGATCTGCTCGTAGGCGTCATTAACCTGAAGAATCCAGTAATCAACCGGACTGCCAAGTTCGTCGGTAATGACACGACAATGGGCGATACCGTTTATTCTGTTGGCAAAGAGCGCCGAATAGTGGCGCTCGCTTTCCCGCAGTTTTTCATTGCTGTTTTGGATCAGCTCGGACGCCTTCACCAGGGCTGACGCAACCTCACTTGTTTCCTTTATAGCGCTGGTATCTGCAACGACCACCGGTTCGCCACGCCCGATGGACAAAGCAGGATCAATCAGTGAGTGGATGGCTTGGGCAATCCTTCGCGCATGGACTAAGGACAACACGACCCCAAAAAGTGAGATGACCGTAACCCCGAAAAACGTCCATCCGATCCAACGGTATATTCCTGCCATAACAGTCGTCTTGGGTATCCCCACCACCACACTCCATCCGGACATGGCAGACCGGCTGAAGATGTCGAATACGGGTTTCCCCTCAAAGTTGTTGTCCACCTCCAAGATTCCTTCCGGAGCATGAATAATTGCCTGGCGCAGACTGGGGTTCACACCGCGTCCCACGTAGCGTTGCGCATTGAGTGACCTGGCAACCAGGATCTGACTGCTATCCAGGATCGAACAATAACTATCCGTGGGAAGGCCCCGTCTCTGTAAAATGGCAGCTATGCGATCTGAGGAGAAGGTCATCGCCAGATCGTACAAGACTTTCCCGTCTCGAATGACCGGTACATCGATACCGATCAAAGGCCGCCTGGTAAGGGCTCCATAGAACAGATCGCTGATAACCGGCTTGCCGGTTTCAAATATTTTGCGAACCGTCTCGGGATTTTTGCGCTTTGGCAGGGGAGTGCCGTAGGGACGGAACGAATTAAGCAACTGCTGTCCCGTCGCGTCGGCAACGATGATATCCGCTCCGGGATAAAGCTCCAAAATCTGTTGTGATCTGCGGTGCAAGTCTCCGAAATCAGCAGTATCGAAGGAAGAGGAAGTGGCAAATGCCAAGAGAACCGCCTGGACTCTTGCCAGTTCCTGATCCACGAGCGTGGCCTGAAATCGCGCCGTATCCAGCATTGATTCGTTCAATTGATCGCGCTTGGTGGTATAGGCTTGAAAGAGGAGGATTCCGGATACCAGCCAGATTGGGAGCATGGACACGGCGACCAGGCAGATAAGTTGAAACCGGAGAGTTGGAGGCGTCTTTAGAGACATGAGGACTCCTGTTTTTGCCAAATCATCTCTTTGACACTCATCCCTAATAATTGAGAGTTTGGGTGAGGTTTCAGACGGTATCACTCCAAGCGCATGTTGTGGTCACACCAACCAGGCGCCATCACCGTTGTATTAATTCTGAAAGCTTACCGTTTGATTACAAGGTTTGCAAAGTTATTTAGATAAGACGAAAGATCATATATGCTACTCTTGGTACTCCAGCCATGTTTCTCGCGCCGGCAACGAACGTGCTGTACGAGTTGCGAAGCGTGGCTGAACAACAGACGGGGAGCAGGTCATGGATAATCCGGAAAAAACAACGCTTCAACCCAACGGCGCCCGAAGGTACGCCGCGTTGCGCCCCCTGGCGCGTTTTACCGGCATTTCGCTGCGCGATATCGTCGTCACGGTGGGTCCCATAACCCTGCTGACGGTGATTGTAATCGGTGTGGCATTCTGGATCGTCCGCCCTGCCCCGCCCAACACCATTACCATTGCCGCCGGCACGAACAACAGCACCTTTCGGAATACCGCGGAAAAGTACCGGAAAATTCTGGCTCGAAACGGGATAACGCTGAAGATCATTCCCACCGGGGGGTCGCTCGATAACCTGCATATGTTAAGCAAACCGGACTCAAAGGTCGATGTCGGCTTTGTTCAGGGGGGCGTATCCAGCGGGATTAAACTTGATCACCTGGTGTCACTGGGCAGCGTGTTCCATGAGCCGCTGACGCTCTTCTATCGTACTGAAGGCACCGACGGAACCGTTGAGCGGATTTCCGAACTGGCCGGTAAAAGATTGGCCATTGGCCCCCAAGGGAGCGGCACGAGAGTGCTGGCGCTGATTTTGCTGAAGGCAAATGGCATCGAACCGGGGGGCGCAACAACACTGTTGGACATTGGTGGAGAAGAAGCGGCAGATGCCCTGGTAGCCCGGAACGTTGATGCCGCGTTTCTGATGGGTGATTCGGCAACGCCGGCCATGATACGCAAGCTGCTCTGGAGCCCCGGTGTCCAGATGGTGAATTTCTCCCAGGCCGAGGCCTATACCCGCCGCTACCCCTATCTGAACAAAATCAGCATCCCCATGGGGGCGCTTGATTTCGGGAAAAATGTACCTGTCCAGGATGTGCAACTGATCGCTCCCACCGTTGAACTGGTGGCGCGGGAGAGTCTCCACCCGGCTTTATCCGATCTGTTGATCGAAGCTGCCCGTGAGGTCCATGGGAGTCCTTCACTCATGCGCCGCGCAGGCGAGTTTCCCTCACTGCAGGAGCATGAATACCGCATCAGCGACGATGCGCGGCGTTACTACAGTTCCGGGAAAAGCTTCTTTTACCGCAACCTGCCCTTCTGGCTGGCAAGCCTGATGGATCGTCTGCTGGTGGTGGTCGTGCCAATTGTCATCCTGCTCATACCCGGCCTGAAGCTGGCGCCGGCGCTGTACAGCTGGCGCATCAAATCCCGTATTTACCGCTGGTACGGCATTCTTATTGCTCTCGAGCGGAGCATGCTGGCGGAGCCGGGGCCGGAAGAGCGGCAGACACTTTTGAAGGAGCTTGATGAGGTGGAGGCTGGAGTGAATAGAATGAAAGTGCCCCTGGCCTATACGGAGCAGTACTACGTGCTCCGCGACCACATCATGTTTGTGCGGAACCGTTATCGAGGGTTCTGACGCAATTCAGATGATATGCCTTTCCCGCGCCGCCACCACCGCTTCCATGCGGTTACCGACGTCCAGTTTCTTGAAAATTCTCTGCACATGAGTTTTGACGGTCTCTATGCTGACAAAATTGATCTGGGCGATTTCGCTGTTGGTTTTTCCCTGTGCGATGTTGCGCAAGATCCGGATCTCTGTTTTCGTGAGGGGTTGGGAACGGTCTCCTTCTTCACTATCCTCCTCATGCTGCCACTTTACGGACAGGTTTAACAGATAGGGTGAGAGACAGGGGCGTCCTTCGGCAAAATCCTCGATGATTTTTATCAACTCGTCGATTTTGGTGTTTTTTGCCACATAGCCGTTAGCCCCCTCGGACATGGCTTCCTGGATAAACTCTTTTTTTGTGTAGGTGGAGAGCACAATGATGATCAGCTCCGGCATGGTTCTTCTGAGAACGCGGATGGCTTCGATCCCCGAAAGCCCCGGCATGTCGATATCCATCAGGACCACGTCCGGCCCGGTTTCAGTGATGTTTTTGACAGCGTCGAAACCGTTATCCGCTTCGCCGACTATCCGTATGCGGTCATGTTTTTCAAGGTACATGCTCAGGCCGATACGCAAAATGGGGTGGTCGTCTGCGATAAAGACCTTGATGGGGCTCATGTCACTCATCTGTATTCTCCGTTGACAAAACTCAATTTTCACAACTTGTTACCGGGATCCGGAATTGGAAACGACAGCCCGTAACCTCCTCACCATTACTCCGCTCGTAGGGTGACTCGACCCAAATACGCCCTCCATGGGCTTCCACCACCATTTTACTGAAGGTCAGCCCCAGTCCAACCCCACGTCGTTCCGAACTGTTCGGGTTCCCCGCGGTAAAAAACTTCTCAAAGATCATGGACTGTTTTTCCCTGTCGATTCCCGTGCCCTGGTCATCAATGGTCACCAGTACGTACCTGCCCTGTTCATCTTCCTGCATTTCGCACGCTGACACATATAATTCCCCCCCGACAGGACTGAAGCGGATGGCGTTTTCAAGCAAATTGACACAGGTGCGTTGGATTCGGCTCCAATCGGCCCGCAGTGGTATTCCGGCGCATCCCGGAGAAAAATGAATGGTGATTTTCTTGTCATCTGCGGAGAACCCAACCTGCCGGATACTTTCCACCAGTGAGCCATCCATGTCGCCCGCAATCCGGTTCAGATTGAGAACAGCGCATTCATCAAGAAAGATATCCAGGAAATTCGATACCATGCCGAACAGTTTGTGGTTTGAATTCAATGCCAGAGATACGAGATCAGCCCCCTTATCGTTCAGCTTTCCCAGATGACCGTCCAGCAGCAATTCAAGCACCCTCTGAATGGAAAGAATCGGGTTACCCATGTCGTGGGTCAGCATCCCGATCAGATCTTCCTTCATTTTTTCGATTCTCTTTTCCTGGGTAACATCGCGCAGCACGGCCACAAATCCCGTGGGCTCCCTATGGGAGCGAAACTTTTTCTGAAACGAAGCCTGCACGAAAAAAACCTGTCCATCGACCCTGAGAGCTTCAAACACCAGAGGCGCGTCAAGCGATTGGTGAAATTTTTTGCCGATCAGATATTTCCTGAAGGCCTCCGGCTTGGCGAAGAGATCAAAGATTGGCTGTCCGACGATGGCTGCGGCATCGCGACCGAACATGGTCACCGCAGCCTTGTTGACAAGGGTGACGACGCCGTCCGGATCCGTGGATACGATCGCCTCCAAAACGCTGTTGATGATATTGTGAAGATTCTTCTGGCTGGCCTTTTGGGAAAGATACTTCTGGATGGCGAGGGAACTGATGGTTTTGGCAATCGTAATCATCAGCCGCACCACCGCCTGCAGCCTCTGGTACGGCATCACCGGCACATCATGCAAGGCTTGAAGATAGCCGGCAATATCTTCGATACCGATTTTTCGGGCGCTTTCCAGCGCGGCTTCCAAGGAAAGGGGCTTTGTCAACACCTGGCCCATTACCAGGGTTGCCACGTGATAGCCCTCCACGATAATGGGAGTGGCGCTGTCCGTCAGTCCGGCGTTGAGGCATTTATAGATGAAGGGTTTGCCGGTCCTCTTGCCCTCCTCCCCGCCAAAACGGTCACTGGCGTAGCACCTGGCCCTCCCCTCAGGAGTCGAACGGCAGAAATCCCTGCACAGCCGGCAGAAGTTGTGTTCACGGGTAATGGGCTGGCCATCCGGGTCCACCAGCACCGATGCCACCTGGGTTGCCTTGGTAAAATCCCGTACTATTTCCTCCAGAACATCCTTTTCGATCAGATCGAGGAGTTGAATCTTCATCTGGGCCATGCTGCCACCTCCCTGCGGACCCACTACCACGTCCCGCTGCCCCCTGTCGCCTTCCACATTTCAGCATACATCCTCGTGCGGTAATAGCATAAGCCTTGAAAGCTTATAAGAAAAAAAACGTTCCATCACCTGGTGAAGACATAATTCACTATTTCGGGGGACAAAAAATAGCCCGCTGTAGCGATTGTTACAAAAAGGTATCTGGCATACAAATGAAGTGCGCGCAGAACAATGTTTTCGAAAACAATGTAGCTTGAGATGTTGCTGCCACGAACAGTGGGGTACCGGTAAGAAACACACACTTTTGCAGGAGGAACCAATGGAACCAATGTCTGTCAACACCCTGTTACTCTGCTTCGGCGGCGGCATCGTCGGAGCGGCGCTCGGAGGGCTCTTTTCATTCGTCATCTGCGGCCTGCTCGTCCTGGCCGGATGTTTTGCCGTACTCAACGGCGGATCGGAATTCCTGCTGCTGCAGGCGGGGCTTGGCCCCATCTTTGGTCCGCAGGCCGGCGGTTTTGTCGCCGGAACCGTAGCCGCGACCTACGCGGTCGGGATCAGGAGAAACCTGTCCAGCGGCAGCGCAAAGGACATCCTCTCGCCGCTGGTCGGCACCTCCTGGGATGTGCTGCTGGTCGGTGGCGTGGCCGCGGTAGCCGGCCATCTCATGGTGCAGCTCTTCGGTCAGATTCCCGTGGTTAAGCAGGCGGACTGTATCGCACTGAGCGTTGTAGTCGCCCAGGTTGCAGCCCGCCTGCTGTTCCTCAGGGAAATGCCGTGGGGAAATCGTGAATCCATCCGTGAACATGGCTATATGGGCACGAATTCCGGCGCACTTTCCTGGGTTCCCTGGATGGCGGAACCGGGTCGGCTGGCGATTTTTAGTCTGGGGGTGGGGCTGCTGTCCGGTGCCATTGCCATGGGCACCAAAACCGTCCTTGACCCCATGTTGGCTAAGGGCCTGGTCTCCCCAACCGGTGCCTTCGTGGTGCCGCTGATCCTGGCCTGGGGCATCGCCGCAGTCAGCCTGGTCGGACTTGAACTGGGGGCTGGCGAGATACAGAAATTCCCGGTCTGGCACTGCCAGGCTGTCCTGAGCGCCCTGGCCTTCCTGCTGTTCGGCTCACTGGCCGCAGCGGCCGTTGTCGGCGTGCTGGCCGGTCTGCTCCAGGAGATGACTGCACGCATGATGTGGAACCATGGCAACAGCCATATCGATCCCCCGGCCGGTGCCATCGCGGTCGGCACCCTGATCCTGAATCTGGCCCACGGTTTTATCAAATAACTTACCCAAAAGGAGAACAACATGGCATCCAAAGAAACAACTGATCCGACAGTCGCCACCCATGGCCCCAGCGCGAGAGTTGAACGCATAAAGGCGCAATTCCTGACAACCATTCCCGAGATCTGCGCAGAGCGGGCCAAGCTGATCACCGAGTCCTACAAGGAAACCGAGGCCCTGCCCATCAGCTTGCGCCGCGCCAAGGCCCTGGAAAAAATCCTGACCAACATGACGGTCTATATTGGCGACGAAGAACTGATCGTCGGCAACCAGTGCAGCATACCCCGCTCCGCTCCGGTATTTCCCGAATTTTCATGCAAATGGCTGGAGGCCGAACTGGACCGCCTGGCACTGCGCAAGGCCGATGTGTTCCTGATTTCGGAAGAGGTCAAGAAGACACTGCGGGAAGAGGTGTTCCCCTACTGGGAGGGCAAAACCAACAACGAATACGCCGCTGCCCTGATGAAGCCGGAGGCGCTGGAAGCGCACAACGCAACAGTCTACACCGTCGGTAACTACTTCAACAACGGCGTCGGCCATATTTCGGCCAACTACGGCAAGGTCATGCGGGACGGGCTCAACAGCGTCATTGCCGAAGCGGAAGCAGCCAAGCAGAAATTCAGCTATTCCGATGCGCGTCAGATGAAATCCCTGCATTTCCTGGACTCGACCATCATTGCAAACCGGGCGGTTATCGCCTTTGCCAACCGTTTTGCCGCTGAGGCCGACCGTCTGGCAACAACGGAGACAAACCCCGCCCGCAAGGCCGAACTGCAGGAAATAGCACGCATCTGCCGCAAAGTGCCGGCAGAACCGGCGGAAACATTCCAGGAAGCGGTGCAGGCCTTCTGGTTCGTGCACCTGGTCATCCAGATCGAATCCAACGGCCACTCCATTTCACCCATGCGTTTCGACCAGTACTGCTACCCGTTCTACCAAGCCAGCAAAGGCTCCATGTCAGCCGAGCAGGTTCAGGAGATCCTCGACCTGGTCTGGATCAAGTTCAACGCCCTCAACAAGGTGCGCGACGAAGTTTCCACCAGCGTCTTTGCCGGCTATCCCATGTTCATGAACGTCATCGTCGGCGGCCAGGACCGTGATGGCCATGACGCCACCAACGAGCTGTCCCTGATGCTGCTGCAGGCGGCCGCCAACACCAAGCTCTATGCCCCTTCGCTTTCCATCCGCATCCATGAAGGAACGCCGGAAGTTCTGTACATGAAAGCCGCGGAACTGAGCCGTTTGGGACTGGGCACACCGGCCTACTTCAATGACCGCATCATCATCCCGGCCCTGCTGGCGCGCGGACTATCCCTGGAAGACGCCCGCGACTACGGCATCATCGGCTGCGTTGAGCCGCAGGTGGGCGGCAAGACCGAAGGGTGGCATGACGCCGCCTTCTTCAACATCGCCAAGGTGGTGGAACTGACCCTCAGCAACGGCTACGACTGGAATACGGGCAAGCAGCTTGGTCCCCAAACCGGCTCAGTAGAGGAGATGAAGAGTTTTGATGATGTCATGGCCGCCTACACGAGACAGATGGAATACTTCGTCGATCTGATGTGCCATGCCGACAACATGGTCGATCTGGCACACGGAGAAAAGGTTCCCCTGCCCTTCCTGTCCAGCCTGGTGGAAGACTGCATCGGCCGCGGCAAGTCCCTGCAGGAAGGGGGCGCCATCTACAACTTCACCGGACCCCAGGGAGTGGGCGTGGCAAACACCGGCGACTCACTGACCGTCATCAAGAAACTCTGCTTCGACGACAAGACCATCAGCCTGCCGGCGCTGAAGGATATCCTGGACAGGGATTGGGAAGGGGCCGAGAACATCCGCCAGATGGCCATCAACCGCGTTCCCAAATACGGCAATGACGATGATTACGCCGATGAAATCGCCGTTGAAGCGGCCAGCATCTACTGCCGCGAAGTCAACAAATATCGGAACCCCCGCGGCGGGCAGTTCCAGCCCGGCCTCTATCCGGCTTCGGCCAACGTGCCCCTGGGATGGGTGGTTGCCGCCACGCCGGACGGCCGCAAGAAGGCTTCCGCCTTGGCTGACGGCGTTTCCCCCACCGGCGGAGTCGATATCTCCGGTCCGACCGCCACGGTCAAGTCGGTTGCCAAGCTCGACCATCAGGTCACTTCCAACGGCACCCTGCTGAACCAGAAGTTCCACCCCAACGCCGTAAAGGGCGAGGAAGGGTTGCGCAACCTGATCGCCGTCACGGAAACCTACTTCAAAAACGGCGGCTTCCATGTCCAGTACAACGTGGTTGATCGCGGCACAATGCTGCAGGCACAGCAAACACCGGACGAGTACCGCAGCCTGGTGGTGCGCGTGGCCGGATACAGCGCCTTCTTCAATGCACTGGATAAAACGCTTCAGGACGACATCATCGCCCGTACCGAGCAGATTTTTTAAGCTTCTGACGCCCCCCCCCTCCCCTTGCGGGACGGGGGGAATAGATGCAAGGACCAAACCCGTTCAACCTGAAAAAAAACCGGAGAGGAAGCATGAACTGGAGAGAAAAGGTACTGGATTTCGACAACATCGGAAATCGGGGGGATGAACTGACGGGGCTGGTCTTCGATGTTCAGA
Organism: Desulfuromonadales bacterium; assembly: GCA_013377095.1. GTDB lineage: Bacteria > Desulfobacterota > Desulfuromonadia > Geobacterales > Pseudopelobacteraceae > Pseudopelobacter. The sequence goes on along the minus strand of JACAAY010000066.1, from coordinate 1,153 downwards.
AATTCGCCACCCACGATGGTGGCGGCATCCGCACCCTGGTGTTTTTCAAGGGCTGCCCGCTGCACTGCCTGTGGTGTTCGAACCCTGAATCTCTGGCGGTTAAACCGGACATCATCTTTGTACCCAACAACTGCATCGGCTGCGGCGTCTGTCGGGATGTCTGTCCAAAGAACTGCATACGACAAACCGCAGTTGATGGCAACGGCCTGGATTTCGATCGCAAGAACTGCACCCTCTGCGGCCGGTGCGCGAAGCTGTGCTATGCCGGAGCGATCAACATCATCGGGCGCTATCTCACCATTGGGGAACTGGTCAGGATCGTGGAGCGCGACCGGAAGTTTTATGAAGAAAGCAAGGGCGGCGTGACCTTCTCCGGTGGAGAACCGACCGCCCAGCCGGAATTCCTGACCGCGGCTCTGCAGGAGCTGCGGCAGCGGGGAATCCATACGGCCATCGAAACCAGTTCGTTACTTCCCTGGGAGAGCTTCGCTCCCATCCTGCAGCATGTGGATCTGGTCCTGTGCGACCTGAAACATATGGATGAAACGGAACATCGGCGGCTAACCGGTGTTTCCAATCAACTGATCCTCGACAACCTGCGCAGGATCGCCGGACTTAGCATCCAGTTGAGAATCCGCATGCCGTTGATTCCGGGTGTCAACGATGATCAGGAGAATCTGCGGCGCACCGCTGATTTTGTGGCGGGACTCGCAATCGTCCAGAACATTGACCTGCTCCCCTATCACCGCCTGGGGGAAGGCAAATGGAGGCAACTCGGTCGGGAGTACGGGCTGAGCGGTCTTCCCCCACAGACCGAAGGTGAAGTGCAGGCCGTTGTCCAATATTTCTCAGAGCGGGGAATTGCGGCACGAGTCGGCGGATAGAAGTTTATGCATCAACACAATAACCATACGATATCATCTCAAAATAACAGGAGAACTTCATGGGATTTCACAACAAAGTAGTGTCATTCGGTTTCGTGGTAGCTGCCCTGGCCGGCATCTGCCTGGCAGGCGCTCCGCACAGAGCAGAGGCGGGAATTATCCCCTACAGCGTAATCGGTGCTCACGAATTCGACCTGCCGGTCAAATTTGAACCATTCAATGCCATTCTGTCCTACAACGTATATCGCGACGAGGACAAGGCCTGGAGC
>JACAAY010000065.1 GCA_013377095.1 Desulfuromonadales bacterium | reverse complement strand
GGATTGAACATTAGGATTATTAGTTGTCGAGCCACCCACAACTTGGCCACTGTCGTTAATACCCCAGGCACTGCTCGATGTTCCCATCCATGACCCACCTATTACGCCCAGATCAGTGACTTTATAGTCAACCGCAAAAGCGATACCACTTGAACCAATTATTAAATAATACATAACGGCAACTGATGTAAAAACAGACTGACAATATACTTTTTTCATTTGTACTTCCTCCAACAATAAAGCCCAGAATAAGCGCATGTATATGTTCATTCCGGCTATTTTGGCACCCCTAAAGGATCAGGAAAATAACTGTATTATTTCTCACTACCACACTAATCATATGGATAAGGTTACAATTGTGAAAACTAATATAACTTAGGATTTGTGAGTGCAGAAGATCCGCTACAGCAAGCCTTCAGGACGATCAAGAAGGGGTTAGAGTATGCTTATTGAAGTTGGCAGAAAATGTGAGTAAGAGAGTGAAGATACTTCTAAGTCAAAGATCACTGTAACGGTATAAATTTCCGTATGTAGTGTTCAACATATTCTGTTGGAAGATCCGCATCTGCAACGCCTTTATTGATTCTATTTATATATTCCTCTTTTGGGCAACCTTCAGTTTCGATAGGGTCAATATATACAAGGCATGAATAGGTGGCCTTTTCTACCTCGATTGGTAGAGTCTCTTTGCGATATGAACCATTTTGTACACCTTCAGATATGTCTAAGCTCGCTTCATCTTCTTCAGATAACATATATACAAGTCCATGCACCTTATCAGCTTCTGATATAATTATATTTGCATATCCACGAGTAGTAATTATAAATCTAAAGCCAGTTAGTATTCCTTTCCCTAAATATAGATAATCAGGGCAACGTTCTTTGATTTGCTCTTGCCACATATTTGAGCCATAAGCAAAATAAAGCACCATAAATATCCTATTGAGTAAGTTTATGTACGGGGATGTATATTGAATCTAATGTATAATATAAATAAGAGAGTGAAATTAAATACCACCAACTCCACAGAATATAACCTTACTACCCTTATCTAGTTCATGTAGCAACTTTTCCAAATCGTCTTTCGAGACAGGTATTCCTTTTGAACATTTACCGAAGCAATGCAGACTCCAGCTATTGGTTGTTACGTTATATTCAAAACAGGCAATTGGCACTTCAGTCCACTTGGCTGGATCATAATAGAAATTCCGCGACTCAATGAGTATTACCTTGTTACCCTTGATTTGGTAGATCTTTTTAACATGATCTCTGTCATGGGGAGGTATTCGCTGTTTGCAATACTGACTAAATATTTTATCTATTCGGAATCGTTCTATTTCTGCTACGGATAGTGTCACTTGCCGTTGATTGCAGCTTTCAATACCAAACTTGGCTTGAAGATTAATATCTTTCTGGCCTCAATAGTCATACTCTCGCCTGTCTGAGGATTCCTTCCCCTGCGGTCCTTTTTCTGTTTGACTTCAAAGTTGCCAAACCTAGCTATCTTGATCTTCTCACCAGTCTCAAGTGTGTTCTTCATTATTGAAAACACCAAATCCAACAAGTCAGCAGATTCATTTTTGGTGAAGCCCATCTTTGCATGTATTCGTTCTACAATATCAGCTTTTTTCATGTTCAGCCCTTGACGATGTATGTTAAAAAACCATAGAAACATAGCAATATTCATCAATGATATGAAGCACTTTAATGTTACATCTATGTAAATTTTGTAATTGAAAGGGTTTCCGTTGATTCAGGGTGTCAGTTTGAACTTATTCTAAATTCTCATTTATTTACAAAATAATAAAGTAACTGACATATGGTTGACATATTGTTGTGCTAGGGTGAGTTCATAAATATTCTGATTCCAATAATTACAGAGGTCATGCAAATGAAGCTAAAGACCAAAGAAATTTCACTTGAGTCAGTTGGATGCAAATGCTATCGCCCTGGAGATCCTGAGTTTGACACTTTGGCCAGACTGGTTACTCCACTGCATAAGATCAGGTCTGAATACAGTGGTAAACAAACCTTGTACCATGAAGTAAAGCATGTTAACGGCTGGAAACGGAATGAAAGTGTAAATGTTTTATATTCTACTAATACATATTTAAAAGCATAAGCTACATATATCAGAAAACCGGGGACTTAACATAAACCCGGTTTTTGCTTTAGTTCATCACAAACCATTTCAATTAGCTTGAGTAAAGTTGCTTATTCTTGGCAAAAAGTCTAGGATTTTGTGTTCAAGATGAATGGTGGGCTATTGTTGCTGGTAGGGTATAGTGATAGTAATGGCACCATTATGTCACTAAAGTGTCTTACAAACAACTGTTCAATAATTGGTTACCACTCTTAAAGCATGTTTTTACTTCATTACGCTGCTTCATCCAAGCCAGACGCATTACTTTTTTTAGCGTATCCAATACTCCTCAAATATGGATCGTCAGAGTTACATAACTTTTCTAAAAGCTCTTCCCATTTATGGCTGAAAACAGAGTGTGATTGAGGATCTATTTTAAGTGATTTGTATAGCAAATCCTGGAGATAGTTTTGTTCCGCTGGATTATAGAAATATATTCCCATTGAAATAGATCCATCTTGCTGATTCGTTGAAGATATGCACATTCCCGATAACCACTTTTTATCTATTGGCAGTAAAACCTCGATAGGGCGATTTGTTCTTGGAATATTAATTGATGACAGTATAGATGGAATAAACACCCTTATCCCGCAGGCACAGTAATTTAGTGCACTTGCTTCGACAGGACAATTGTTATCCCATGATACATATACTGACTTAAAGCTATCAGGTAATAGATCTGAAGTATATCTAACTCTATTTCTCTTATTCATATACCCTCCTAACCTTGTAATGTACCTGTCAGTAACAATTTGCGCTCCAGTATACCACATATGTTGAGACCAATAAAGGTCATTTATTGACTCATTCATAACTTAAACTTTAATGTAGCAATTAGTATTATTCTAAATCTCCTCTACTACATATATATTGTATAGTAAGTACATGTTTTAGCATTATTTCAATATGAATTTAGATGTTTCAAGTTTATTTATTGTAAGATATTGAATATTTAAAAAATGTTGGTATGTTTATGTATTATATTCTAACAAAAATGGAGGTATACCATGACATCAAAATCTAAAAGTGAAACAACCAAGTATGTTAAACACAAAATCCACGATATTTCCTTAGATCAGCTAACCCGTGATGCCAACCAACCTCGCAAGCACTTTGATGAGTCAGAACTTGATACTCTCAAGCAGTCCATTGAAGAAAAGGGATTAATCTATCCTGTTATCTTTCGAATAGATGAGAATGACAACAAAATACTTGTATCAGGGGAGAGAAGATTTAAAGCATTCCAGGCTCTTGGCAAAGAAACAATCCCAGCGATGTTAATTGACAGCGAAAAGTATGACGAAATTGCCCTTATAGATAATATTCAAAGAGTTGATCTAAATTCAGTCGATGAAAGTGAAGCTCTCAAGAACCTAAAGACCAAGTATGACTATTCAGAAAAACAGATTGGTCATTTAATAGGTAAGGCACACAACACTGTAAGTGAAATAATAAAGCTAAATGATTTATCAGATGATATTCGTGAGGATGCTCGTCAAAGAAAAGATCTATCCCGAAGTGCACTGCTTAAGATTGCACGCTTAAAGAAACCTAAAGCTCAGAGAAAAGCATATGATGCACTTATACTATCATTGTCCATACCCAAGAAGGATATCAAACGACCTCGGCAAACTGCATATAAGAAAACCATTATAGCAACAGAAAAAACTCTTAAATGCCTACAGGATATTGACCTTGAAGCTCTTGGTGATGACAGGGAATCAGTAGTATCAAAACTGCAAGAATTATTGGTTGAGATACAGAATAAGCTCGGCACCACTGATAGTTAAGTAACTTCGGTGCACCGAAGTTCCAGTTAAGAGACTCGAAGTATGCTCTGGCCTTCTTTGCCACCTTCATGTAAATAATTTAATAATGCATTAAACGCTACAATCCGATCTTTCAGATTTTTGTTCACCCTGAAAAGAGGACGCTTTTTTTGAAACAACTGTCGAGTGTGCTATTATTTTACTGATCGCCAAGGAATTATCATTTTCGGATTAAAATACATGTTACAGGACCATGGGGGCACAGTGAATAATGTTCAAACTCGGTCGAAGCCGGATGGCGATATGGAAGAATTGCGAAAACAACTGCTCCTCATGGGCGGCATGGTTGAACAGATGATCTTCAATGCTGTCGAGTCGCTTGTTGAGCGGGATTCAGTTCTGGCAACTCAAGTTGTTGCAATGGATCATGATGTCAACGTTCTTGAGATGGCCATTGATGAAAAATGCCTTGAAATTCTTTCCATGAAAAAGCTGGTTGCCCGAGATCTCCGTTTTATTTCATTGTCGTTTAAAATCGTCACGGACATTGAGCGGATGGGCGACAAATGCGCCAATATCGCCAAACGGACGTTAATGCTCAATGATGAGGCGCCACTGGAACTTCTGATCGATCTTCCAGTTATGGCGCAACAGGTGCAGCAAATGGTCAAGCAGGCGCTTGATTCTTTTGTTCAAGTTGACGAGGAATTGGCCTATAAAGTGCTCAGAGAAGACTTCAAGGTGAATGAGATGAACCGGCAGAATCAGGAAACACTTCTTGACTTTATGCAGTCCAACTCGAGCGCGGTTAAGCGGGCCATGAAACTGAACTACGCCTGCAAATCACTTGAACGAATTGCAGATCATGCTACCAATATTGCAGAAATGGTCATCTTCTTGATCAGGGGTAAAGACATTCGTCATACCTCGTAATAACGACCGTTTGAGTCAATCCGTCACATTTTATGCGTGGATCAGACTTGAAATCAACCCGGAATCGGCACGAAAGGTGACACGCAGGATTAATTTTTGAGAGGTTACACCGAGGGGCTTGAATGCAAAGAAAGGAATGTGTTCATCTGGCGCTCAATGATGATCTTGAGCCGGAGTGTCTGCGGGAAGAATGGAATGTGGAGTTACATCCGCAGGAGTCGCGGGTCTTGACCTTTTGGGATACGTTCGAGTGGGGCGTGTGGTTTAGTGGGCATGTCCTTTATAGTTGCAACGATGTTTACCAGCTGTGTAGCCGTGATGAGGGATGTTTAGGTCCGGTGTTGTGTGAAGAGCCGGCCAGGGGCGTGCGGCGGTTCTGGAAAGACTTCGAGACTCTGTCGATGCGGGCAAAGCTGGAAGGAATGCTTGGACTGAGAGGGCTCGCTCCGCTGGTTGAGGGAACATTTCGTCTGCGCCAGTGCGACGTGCGTAATAACGTGGGAAAGATTGTGTGCCGACTGGAGTGTGCTTCGGTATCAGCGGGGAAACGGGGAGAGGATGAGTTGCAGCATTCCTGCCAGGTAATGCCCTTGCTCGGCTACGAAGCGGAGAGCGCACGCGTGGTTAAGTTCCTAACCCAACGCGGAGCGAGGATGTCCGCGGTCGGCCCTTTGGAGATTTTGCTGCAGCACGCAAACCGCGTGCCTCAGAAGTACACCCTGCGACCGGTCTTTGGTCTGAAAATGGATACACCGTCCCGCGAGGCCGTTGGGAGAATCGTGCGCACAATACTGGAGATTGCCATCTGCAATGTACCGGGCATTCTGAATGACCTCGACACGGAATTTCTCCACGATTACCGAATTTGCCTGCGGAAGATCCGCTCAGTGCTGAGTCTGGTAAAGGACGTTTATCCAGCCGAGGGGACCCAACGGATACGAAAGATCCTTGGAGATCTCGCACGCCAGACCAACCGGCTGCGCGACTTGGATGTGTACCTGTTGTCACGTGACGAATACTTCGAGTCACTGCCTCCCGGACTCCGTCCGGCACTGAATGAAATGTTCGAGGATTTTGCAGCTGAGAGGGAAAAAGAGGTGCGGCGGACAGTCTCAAAATTGCGTGAGTCTTCCAGTCGCCGGCTTCTCCGTGAGATGGAGGGGTATTTTTCCGAGGAGACTCTTCATGAACCTTCGCCGGCGTCCGACCTTCCCGTGGGGCCGCTGGTTTTCCGCCGTATCTACAAACGGTACCGCAAAATTCGTGAAATCGCAGCGGGGATCGGAGCGGAAACGCCAGATGAGGCGGTGCATCAACTCCGCATCGAGTGCAAAAAGTTGCGCTATCTGATGGAATTCTTCTCGGAACTTATTCCAAAGGAAGAGGGGGCGGCAATGCAAATGTTGCTGCGCCGGCTGCAAAACCGACTCGGTGAGTTCAACGATGCTTCGGTGCAGCAACAGTCCCTGATGAACTACTGGGAGAAGAAAAGATCAGGGACCGAAGTCGCTTTGGGGTTGGGAGGACTTGTTTCCATCCTCTACCATCAGCAGCAGCAGACACGTGGACTTATCATTAAGGCAATGGAGAAATTCTGCGGCGGCTCCATGGCCGCAGCTTTCAAACATACATTCAAACTGCCGGCTTCCATTCACGCAGCAGATGTCCAAAGGCCCGTACAACCGTGAAAATACTTTCTTCTTACAGCATCAAGGGTGGAGTGGGGAAAACAGCCCTTGCGGTTAATCTTGCGTTTGCTCTTCGCGAGGCTGGACTCCGGACCCTTCTTCTGGACCTTGACCCGCAGGGTGCTGCCAGCTTTTATTTTCGTGTCGACAGCGCGGAGAAATTCCGGATGCGTGACACGCTGTCACTAGTGGAGGGACTCCGCAGAAACATCCGCGAGTCCGATTTCCCCGGACTTGACATCATCCCGTCGAACCTGGGTTATCGTCACTTCGATATTTTGCTCGACGGAATGGGGAAGCGCCGCAAGCAGCTTCGGAGGGTGTTGGAGGAGTTCAAACCTGATTACGACGTAATCCTGATGGATTGCCCACCGAACATAACGCTTCTCTCTGAAAACGTTTTCCGTGCGTCGGATGCGATTCTGGTTCCAGTCATTCCGACAGTGCTTTCGCAGAGGACGTTGGAACAGTTATCGGGTTTCTTCCGGGAAGAGGATTTGTCCTGCGATATGCTCCGGCCTTTTTTCTCGATGGTTCAGAAAAGGAATAAAATGCACCGGGAAATCATGGCTGACCTTCCGGTGTCGCATCCCGGTTTTTTGAAAACGGTGATCCCGTTTTCTGCGGATGTTGAAAAAATGGGGCTACACAGGATGCCGCTTCTGGCGTATTCCCATACCAGCGAAGCAGCGAGGGCTTACCGGGCGCTGTGCGACGAAATTCTCTCTCTGACGGGTAAATGACTATGATCGAAATTGAACGGAAGTACTTGTTGAAGTCGCTGCCTGCCGAAATTCAGGGTGGGATGCCGATCCTGCAGGGATACCTCGCTCACGACGAGCACATGGAGGTGCGGATCCGGCAGTACGGGAACAAACATTATCTCACCGTCAAGGAAGGGGTCGGACTCAAGCGACGGGAGACCGAAGTCGAGATTTCGCCCGAGCAGTTCCAGGCTTTGTGGCCGTCCACCGAAGGGAGGCGTCTGGAAAAAGTCAGATCGCTGATCGATCACGGAGCGTTCCGGGTTGAGGTGGACCGATATGTGGGGGAACTGGAACCGCTACTTGTTGCGGAGGTGGAGTTTTCTTCGGTCGAGGAAAGCGAGCGTTTTGAAAAACCGGATTATTTCGGGCAGGAAGTCACGGAAATTGAGGCCTATAAGAATCTTTCCCTCGCAATCCACGGGATTCCTGACGGACCGTCCCTGGAGTATCAGATTGGGGCACTACCCTTTTTGTTTCGCGGAGGGCGTCTGCATCTCGTGATAGTGACTAATTCCGCCCAATCCCGCTGGATTATCCCCAAGGGGCAGCCGGAGACGGACATGCCCCGGCAAGATGTCGCCGTCATGGAGGCAATGGAGGAGGCCGGGGTCATCGGGAGTTGTCTCCCTAAACTTCGTATGCTCTGCCACCTCAAGGGCGAGAAGGCGCTCTATATCTATCCACTAAAAGTCACGACTGTGCTGAAAAAATGGCCGGAGATGGAGTGGCGGAAGCGCGCGGTACTGCCTGTACACAAGGCCCTGAAGATGATAAGCGACCCGGATCTCTCCCAGTGTATTCAACGCCTGACCTCCCGCTTGCTCGTTTGACTTTCGGGTTGTTTCAGACAACGAATTGACAAATGGTTCCTTTGACTTTATTTTCTTCTATCCGCATCCCGTTTTATGAGAGGTTCCGAACATGCCACAACTGTGTACCCCGTATTATCTCATTGATGAAACCAGGCTGTTAAAAAATCTTGAAATAATACAGCTGATACGTAAGCAATCAGGAGCAAAGTCTGTCCTTGCGCTGAAATGCTTTTCAACATGGTGCATGTTCGATCTGATGCGTCAGTATATGGATGGGACAACCAGCAGCTCTCTTTTCGAGGCGCGCCTTGGTCGTGAGAAATTTGGCAAGGAAGTGCATGCCTATAGCGTAGTGTATTCTGCTGAAGAGATCGACGCAGTCTGTGAATTTGCCGACAAGGTGATATTCAATTCCGTCTCCCAGTTGCTTCTGTTTCATAACCGCGTTCGTGGGCTGAGAGTCGGACTTCGAGTCAATCCGGGCATCAGTTATTCCCATTTTGACTTGGCAGATCCGGCACGCAGATATTCGCGACTGGGGGAATGCAGCGAACAGGAACTCCAAGCTTCGGCCGATCTAATCAGCGGGATCATGTTCCATTTTAACTGCGAAAACGACGATGTCGAAAACATCGCTGCTGCCATAGACCAGATCAGCAATAAATACGCTTCTCTGCTTGAGAAAATGGAATGGATCAGTCTTGGTGGAGGCATTTATTTCACGAAAGACGGGTACCCGCTGGAAAAATTCTGTGACATCCTTAAAAAATTCGGAGAAAGGTTCGGGGTTCAGGTCTATCTTGAGCCGGGTGAGGCAGCCATCACCTGCAGTACTGAACTGGTTACCACGGTGCTCGACGTAGTACACAACGAAGTCGATATCGCCATCGTTGATGCCTCTGTCGAGGCGCATCTGCTGGATCACCTGATCTACCGGACACATCCGAGGATATCTTCTCCAGGTTCCGGGCTCCACCGGATTATGATTGCCGGTCGGTCTTGCCTGGCTGGGGATGTGTTTGGCAGTTACGAACTGGAGACAAGGTTGAAGGTTGGCGATGAGGTGCGTATCGCTGATGCGGCAGGATATACGATGGTGAAGAAAAACTGGTTCAACGGACTTCCGATGCCTTCGATTGCGGTACGAAGGCTGAACGGCAATGTAGATCTGGTGCGCAGTTTTGGATATGAAGATTTCACAGGCAGTTTATCATAAGGAGGGATGGAGAGCATGAAAAAGAACGTAATGATTATTGGGGCAGGTGGAGTGGCGCACGTTGCTGCCCACAAAGCGGCGATGAACAATGATGTCTTGGGCGATATCTGCATCGCATCACGGACTCAGTCCAAATGTGACGCAATCATAGAAAGCGTAACAAGAAAAGGGCATCTTAAGGATCCGGCCGGCCGGCTCTACTCAGCCCAGCTCGATGCGCTGGATGTACCGGCGACGGTAAAGCTGATAAAGAAGAGCGACACTGGAATCGTGATAAACCTTGGCTCAGCCTTCATTAATATGTCGGTGCTGGAAGCCTGCATCGAGACCGGTGCGGCGTATATAGATACCGCCATCCATGAGGATCCGGACAAAGTTTGCGAGGAGCCCCCCTGGTATGCAAATTATGAATGGAAGCGGAAGGAACTCTGCGACGAAAAGGGGGTGACCGCGATACTCGGCGCCGGTTTTGATCCGGGAGTGGTCAACGCCTACTGCGCCCTTGCAGTCAAGCGTTACTTCGACAAGATCGATACGATCGATATTTTGGACGTGAACGCAGGGAGTCATGGCAGATATTTTTCGACAAACTTTGATCCGGAGATCAATTTCCGGGAGTTCATAAAGGTTTGGACGTGGATCGACCGGCAGTGGAAGGAGTTTCCCACCCATTCGGTAAAACGGGTCTATGAATTCCCTGTTGTCGGCAAACAGCCGATCTACCTGAACGGTCATGACGAGCTGCACTCCCTGTCAAAGAATATTGATGCCAACAGCATCCGCTTCTGGATGGGTTTCGGTGATCACTACATAAACGTATTCACCGTACTCCGCACTCTCGGATTTCTCTCTCACTTGCCGGTAACATTAACTACCGGCCAGGAGGTCGTTCCTCTCAAGGTCGTCAAGGCGCTTCTCCCTGATCCAATGACGCTTGCCCCTGGCTATACAGGGAATACCTGCATCGGCAACTTCGTCAAGGGATGGAAGGATGGGAAAAAGCGCGAGGTTCTAATCTATCAGGTTTCGGACCACAAGAAATGCTTTGAGGAGGTTGAGTCTCAGGGAATCAGTTACACCGCCGGCGTTCCGCCGGTCGCAGCCGCCATGCTGGTTGCCAGCGGGATCTGGGATGCGAAGAAGATGGTTAATGTGGAGGAACTCGATCCGGAACCGTTCATCGAGATTCTCGACCGGATCGGTCTTCCTACAGAGGTGAAGGAAATCAAGCCCGACAGTAAGAACTCATTCCACGGTGAAGTCAGATCTCTTGAAAAGGAACTTTCAGAATCGACAGCCACGGTCACGGTTTCTGCAGCAAACCCAATGATCGCCCTTGCCCCGCGTAAACCGGTAAAAACTAAAAAAACAAAAGATAAAAAAGATTCAGACAAAGATAAAAAAACGAAAAAAAAGAAAGATGAGTAGAGGTTTGACAGAATCGCGTGTAAAAGGCTGCCCGAAATGGGCAGCCTTTTTTCGTGAGTAGCATGCGAAAAGCCGTTCAGCGGTTGATATGAATAACCTTGGCAGGCGGAAAACCATTGAAATATGTGGATGATGCTCCGCTATAGGCGCCGATGTTTCTACTGTAGACCAGATCGCCACGCTCCAGGTTGAAGGGAAGCTCTTCCGCCATCGAAATAACATCAAGCGCGTCACAGGTTGGGCCGAACACCGTGCATATCTGGGTCGGTCCCTTCTTGAAAGACTCAACGTGATATTGACAGTGATCGAAGATTATACCGGAAAAAGTGTGATAGACCCCGTCATCGATGTAGTAGCAGAGTTTCCCATCCCGCATCGCCTTGCCGATGATCTTCGACACCGCAGTCCCCGCGGTTGCAACCATGAATCTCCCCGGTTCGGCAAGTATTTCTATTTCAGGTGGAAAGAGCCTGTCCAACTCGGCATTTATTCGCCTAGCCAATTCGCTGAAGGGCTTTACTGAAGCATCGTATGGAGCCGGAAATCCACCTCCGATATCCAGAAGAAACATTTTGTTGTATCCGCGCTCCCGAGCCTCTCTGAATATATGCGATGCGAGATTGATCGCCTGTACGAAGTTCTCGAAATTGGTAGTCTGACTCCCCACGTGGAAGCTCAGCCCCTCGACTGTAAGCCCCTCCTTTTCAGCCTCCAGGATGAGATCTACCGCCTCTCCCGGTCCTGCTCCGAATTTTGAGGAGAGTTCCACCATGGCGCCGGTGTTGGTAACTCTAAGGCGGAGCGCTAGTCCGGAGTGAGGTGCGTACTGCCTTATCTTGAGGATTTCTTCGCGGTTGTCGAATGTGACCAGAGGCTTGTACCTGTCGAGCTCCACCAGTGCCTCATTTGCCTTGACCGGATTCGCATAGATAATCTTGTCCCAGATCCACTCCTGTCGTTCCTTTTCCGGCATATCCTTTATGATTTCGTAGACCACCATGAATTCGGGCATGGACGCTACATCAAAACTTGATCCGGCATCGAACAGTGTCTTTACAATGGCCGGGTCTGGATTCGCCTTGACTGCGTAATATGCCTGGACGCGGGGGAGATGTTTTTTAAAAGTCGCATAATTGCTGCGCAGTTCGTCGTGATCTATCACAAACAATGGTGTTCCGTGGGTCTCGGCAAGCTGATGCAAAATTTCTTCTGATATCATGGAAATCTCCTTGGTATTGCAGTTTTAGTTTTACATGCTCAGCAGGAGAAGCGAAATGGTTCCCAATATTACGCCAATCAGCTGGATGCCTGACAATGTTTCATTGAAAACGACAAGTCCTACGAACAGAAAAGCGATTATGCTGGTTATGCTCCAGATTATACATGAAACGACAAGCCCTTTCCGGGTCAGGGTCTGCAAGTAGAAAAACGAGGACGTGAGGTAGCAGGCCAGAGCGCCGGCAAATGTGCCCCACTCCGGCTCAAGAGACCACCTCTTTGCCAGATAGTCTCCTGCGCCGACAGAGAGTGCGCTGATAGCGAAAAGAAGTGTTAAGGGCACCTTCTGTGCCCATGCTTCAAGTGCGTCCACGGTATTAAGTTCCATTCTCACCCAAAGAGGGTAACTGCAAAATTATCCAATTTCACCTGCCATGCCGTTACAGGAAGGACGTATCAGTGTTGTTGGGGTTACATAATGTAGCAACTCTCCTCGGGCACTGCGAAAAAGTTGTGTCCCAGCAGTAACAATAGGGACAATTTCCACTCCGGACCTTTCGAGGAGAGAACGTCCGGATACGTGCAAAGCATCAATCGACCTTGACTGTCAGATATTGACTGCCCCCATCGGAACGCCTGAGCAACAGACGAGCGATGTCGCCCTTCTTGAGAGCTGCCACCATAGCGGTGAATTTTTCCGGGGTATCAGGCCGCTGACCGTTGATCTCGATAACCAACGCTCCGGAAGTGACTCCGGCATCCTCGGCCGGTGACCCCGGCTTGACCTCAGTGATAACCAGCCCCTTGCTCTCCTTGATCCCGAGACGGGCAGCCAGCTCCTTGGTAAGCTGCTGTACGGTAATGCCTATTTTGTCACTCTCGGAACTGCCGTTTTCCTTGTCCGCCGCTGCCTGTTCCCCATCCTTTAGTTTGCCGACCGTAACGTATACGTCCTGTTTCTTGCCTTCACGGAAGATCACGACCTTGGCCTTTTTGTCGATCGGCGCAACCGCAACGTAACGGGGCAGTTCGGAACCGTCGTTGATCTGCTTTCCGTCAAACTCCAGGATGATGTCGCCGGGTTTCAGTCCGGCCCGTTCCGCCGGGGTATCCTTTTCCACGCTGGCGATCAAGGCGCCTTTCTCGGAATCCAGCCCGAAAGACCTTGCCAGATCACCGGTCAAGGGCTGGAAACGAACACCCAGATACCCTCGGACCACCTTGCCGTTTTCGCGCAACTGGGCAACTACGGCCCTGGCCATATTGATCGGAATGGCAAAACCGATTCCACCACCGCCACCGGCGATAATGGCGGTGTTGATTCCGATTACCTTGCCGCCGGCGTCGAAGAGCGGACCGCCGGAGTTGGCTGGATTGATCGAAGCGTCGGTCTGGATGAAGTCGTCATAGGGACCGCTGCCGATAACGCGTCCCTTGGCACTGACAATGCCCGCCGTGACGGTATGGGCCAGACCAAAGGGATTGCCGATTGCCATAACCCACTCCCCGACCTCAAGGGCATCGCTATCGCCAAACTCGGCAAAGGGGAAGTTGTTCTTGTCGCTGATCTTGATCAAGGCCAGATCCATCTTTTCGTCGCTGCCCTTGATCTCGCCCTTCAGCTCACGGCCATCGGAGAGTTTGACCATCACCTCGTCGGCGCCGTTGACCACATGGTTATTGGTGATGATATAGCCATCGGCGCTGGTGATGAAACCGGTGCCCAAGCTCTGCTCTCGATGCGGGCGCTGCTGGGGCATCTCTCCGAAGAAGCGGCCGAAAAAGTCCTCGAAAGACTTTTCCTGGGGGTTCTGGAGCGTTGGCCGGCGAGCACTCTGAACCGGCTTAATGTTCTTGACAGTGCGGATATTGACTACGGTCGGCGTAAGTTTTTTTGACAGTTCGACAAAATCGGGGCTGACCGTTTTGGCCGGAGACAGTGCCGGAACAGCGAGGACAAGGGCTAAGCCAATAATCAAAAGACGAATAGTGGGCAGTTGTAAATGCATGTTCCACCTCCATAGGATAAACAGCAATTTATTTTAGATGCTGAAAAAAACTTTTCTACTTTGGTTGAAGCGCCTCGGGTTGACACATAAAGCTTACGGGGTTTTCCAGGCTCAGAATACCTGAACCTTCCTCATAGGCAAATTGCTCAGCATAGCGGCCCCATTCAATAGCAACCTGCAAAATCTTTTCCGCCTCATCTTCGCTGAAAAAATCTTCCAGCTCTCGCAGGAAACGATCTTCGGGCGCACGATTGCCGGGGCGTTCGTCGAGTATATGCCGGATGTGGGCTACCAGGGCGACATGCCTGATGACATGTTCCGCAAAGATAACCTTCCGACGTAGGATATCGGCGTCCACAAAACTATTTCCTGAAGGGGTCAACTCCACGTCACCCCCTTCGGTATGGGCAAAACCGAGGATTTCCAACGCCTCAAGCAGCGGAAAGAGCTGATCGACTCCGAAACCCATTTGATCGGCAATTTCAGGAAGGTCAGCCCTGCCATTGTAGGGCTCGGCAGTCAGCGCTTCCACCAAACCAGCCAACTGGGTAATATGCGCACCGGGCAATCGATACGACAACGGCACGGCTTCAGCCTTGCCGGCAGCGCTACGAGGGCGCTTGGTCATCAGTTCATAGACCTGATCAACTATGTGCCTGAATGCGGTCGCTTCCCGATCACGCGGATGTTCAAGGGGAATTTTGATCTCCGCCAGCACCACACCGGGATTGGTTCCCAGAATTACAATCCTGTCTGCAAGGAGAACAGCCTCCTCGATATTATGGGAAACCAGCAGAATCCCCTTGGTTGGAATACGCCGCTCCAGCCAGAGCTCGATCAAGTCAGTGCGGAGGGTTTCCGCCGTCAGTACATCAAGAGCCGAAAAAGCTTCATCCATCAGAAGCAAAGTCGGCTCCACCACCAAGGCGCGAGCAAACCCTACCCGTTGTCGCATTCCGCCGGAAAGCTCCTTGGGATAGGCAGATTCGAAGCCGTCCAGTCCAATCAGGTCGATTGCGGCCAGTGCCCGGCGGCGGCGTTCTGCTTGTGGCACACCCATGGCCTCCAATCCCAGTTCGACATTTTCCAGGACCGTAAGCCAGGGGAACAGGGCAAATGTCTGAAACACCATGGCCAGTCCTTTTACCGGTCCTGTAACCGGAAGACCGCAATACAGAACTTTGCCGCTACCCGGACGGGCAAGGCCGGAGATGATCCGGAGCAAGGTAGACTTGCCGGAACCTGAACGACCCAGAAGAGCAACAATTTCTCCCTCATTAATCTCCAGATTAACTCCGTCCAGGACAAGATGCTCTTCTCCCCCCGTTTTCTTGAATGACTTGCACACTTTTGACAGGCTGAGCAGGTTGGTTTCCGGGTGCAATGCTTCCATAAGCAACTCCTCTAATCCAGACGATAGCGGGTCTGTGCGATGGTGTAGAGCCGCCGCCAGAAAAAACGATTGATGCAAACAACGTACAGACTCATTACGGCGATGCCGAGCACGATGTGCGGATAGTCGCCTTTTTCGGTCCACTGGGCGATATAAGAACCAAGCCCGGTGGCGGTAAGCGTCGTACTCCCCCAACTGACTACCTCGGCTACGATACTGGCGTTCCAGGTTCCACCCGAAGCGGTAACCAGGCCGGTAATCAGTGAAGGAAGGATACCGGGGAGCAGCAGATGTTTCCAGAGCCGCCAGCCCGAAAGACCCAGGTTCTGAGCAGCCTCTCGCAGATCAGTTGGTATTGCAGCTGCTCCGGCGATGACATTGAACAGAATATACCACTGGGTACCCAGGATCATGAGCGGCGCAGTCCATATTTCCGGGGAAAGCCGGTAGTGAACCATCAGGAAAACCGCCACAGGGAAGAGCAGGTTTGCCGGGAAGGCTGCCAGGAATTGTGCCAGGGGCTGCACTTTGGTAGCCCAACGGGGGTTGAGACCGATGACAACCCCTAGCGGAACCCATACCAAGCTGGCCAATACCAGCAGAACAATTACTCTGGCGAGTGTTATTAACCCCAGAATGAAAACCTTGAGAACTTCGGCATGATCTACGCCACTACTTACGAACCTGACCATCATCCAACCGCCGTATGCCATGCCGCCGATCAGGGCGCCATACCAGACAATCCCCTGTAGCTTTACAATCATAGGCGAAGGTTCATGAAAAGTTATGGCGCGACGGGGCAGTTTCGGGAGCTGTTCGGCAAGCATAGTCCAGCTTTTACCGGCGCCCGCCGCAAGTGTACGGAGGAAGCGGGCGCGCTGGAACAGGGTAAGAATCCATGACTCTGCTGTATCCTGACTTTCGGTCAGTTCGAATTTGAATTTTTCGGACCAGGCAACCAGAGGGCGAAAAAAAAGTTGGTCGTACATCAGGATAACAAAAAGCATGGTGAGAAGCGCCCAACCAATAGCAGGAAGTTTTTTTCCCTGAATGGCCTGGGCCACATAGGAGCCGATGCCGGGGAGAGTTACGGATGTCTTGCCAACGGTGATCGCTTCCGAAGCCACCACGAAGAACCAGCCACCTGATACCGACATCATGGTATTCCAGATTAGTCCTGGAGTTGCAAAGGGCGCCTCCAACTTCCAAAAGCGCTGCCAAGATGAGAGTCCGAATAGTTCCGAAGCCTCATGAAGTTCCTTGGGAACGGTTTTCAAGGACTGGTAAAAGCTGAAGGCCATGTTCCAGGCTTGGGACGTGAATATGGCAAAGATGGCTGCCATTTCCACTCCGAGCAGGTTGCCGGGAAACATGGCGATGAAACCGGTAACGGTGACAGAGAGGAATCCGAGAATGGGTACCGACTGGAGAATATCAAGAATAGAGACCAGAATCCCTTCAGCGCGACGGCTTTTTGCGGCCAATGTCGCATAGGAGAAGGTGAAGATCAGCGAAACAATCAGCGCTGCAATCATCCGGAGCACGGTGCGCAGGGCATACATGGGGAGATTAACCGGGTCAAGGGAAAGGGGGATGTGCTCACCCGGCGAGTAGGGTACCGCCATCTGATGGCTGCCCCATGCCAAGAGTGTAACCAGACCCATGACGAGGAGAAACGCCACCACGTCCCATACATTGGGTAACTTCTTTATGGTTTTCCGGTCTGAAATGTTCATAGCGATTATCCATCATTCAAGAAGAATGAACCCATATTAAAAAAAGACCCCAAGAGAGGAGTCTTTACAAGAATCACCTGAAAAACGACAAGAATGATAGGCAGGACGCTGGCAATAGTATCAAAAAATCTGCTGAAGATCCAATAAAGTGAGCCTGAAAGTAATATCACCATAGGCAAAGTCAACACCCACGCCATGGCTAGATTGCGGAGGGTCGACCACAGCAGACCAGATTTGTTGGCTACCATGGCACCTCTCAAACTCTGCAGTGTGGCTGATCGGCATAGCGTGGTTCAGAACATATGCCATTGGAACTGAACCCACAAGGATTGGCATAATAAGGCCCATTCCCTTCTGACCGTCATTCGATCCGTGTTCAAGGGAAACACCTGTGCACTTGAGAATCAATAGACCACGAATTCACAAAGGTGGGAGTCGACTTCCCTTTGGCTCTTCATACAGCTCGCGATTCTTAATTAGTGTGCGAAACAGCATCAGCAATAAGGCAAAGAAAAAATTATTTGTGCTTCACAGAGCAAATACAGCACAGTTTTTTTAGAAAAACTGTATGTGCAACGGCCTTCAGATAACTGATTAACCTTTTGTTTGCATAAATTACCACATAGTTTTGCAAGCAATTTGTTAATTATTGGATGTATTTTGGTTACATTACTGAAACAAAATTGCTCATCAGGCTATTCCTCATTTCAAACCTCGCCGCGACAAAACGCAGAGTGCAGATATCCTCCGCTCTCCTGTTGATTTCACAGCAAGGTTTTTTGAGACCAATCGGGAGGTCATACCTTTCAATATAGCGGCCCCGGTATTCTTGGACACAGAAATGATGTATAATTTTCCGTTCAAGGAAACAGCCAATGGAAAAGAATGTAGTCAGTTCCAGTGCAGCGGAAGGAGAGAGTAGCTCGACTGGAGCTGCAGTCATACCTTTCAAATATAATTTGCTCTCAAACTCTCAACACTTATGTAAAAGGCTCAATTTGCAAAAATATGGTTTACTCATACGATTTAATTTGTCAGACTGACCTTCAGAACCGAGGAACCAATGCCGAGTCAAATTCGTTTGAAATTATTGGTTATTGAAGATGAGGAGGCCGTAAGCAGAGGTATAGCCACGTTCTTTAGCGATAGTGGCTACGAAGTAATTGTGGCCGGAAATGGCGTAGAAGGTGTTGCGCATTTTCGTGAGGAACAACCGGACATTGTCTTTACGGATCTTCGTATGCCGATAATGGGCGGCCTTGATGTTATCAAAGCCATCAAGGAGTTGAGTCCCGATACCCCCATTATCGTCATTTCAGGAACCGGAGTTGTAAAAGATGCGGTTGAATCTTTGCGACGTGGAGCATGGGACTATGTGGAAAAACCGATCCATGATCTTGCGGCGCTTGAGCACATGGTTCAGAAGGCACTGGAAAACAGTCACCTCAGAAGTCAGGTTGCAGGCCTCAAACAGAAACTACTGTCAGGCACTATCCGCAAACCGGAAACCTTTTCAGCCATTATTACCCGCTCCCCGGCCATACACAGCATTTTTCAGTACATAGAAGTAATCGGACCAACTACGCAGCCGGTACTTATCTGCGGTGAAACCGGTACAGGCAAAGAACTCTTCGCCAATGCCGTCCATGTCGCCAGCGGTCGCAAAGGAAAACTGGTTGCGTTGAATGTAGCCGGACTCGATGACCAGATGTTCTCGGATACTCTGTTTGGACATGCTAAAGGTGCGTTTACCGGCGCCGACAGAATGCGAGAAGGTTTGATTGCCCAGGCTGCCGGAGGCACGCTTTTTCTGGATGAAATCGGAGATTTGAAGGAAGCCTCCCAGATCAAGCTCCTTCGTCTTTTGCAGGAGGGTGAATATTTCCCCGTTGGCTCGGACTTTCCCCGCAAGAGTGATGCCCGAATAGTACTTGCGACCCATCGCAACCTGACTGAAATGGTTGCAAGAGAATCCTTTCGCCAGGATCTCTATTACAGACTGTTTGCTCACCAGATATCCATACCACCACTCAGGGAGCGCGCCGATGATATTCCACTGTTGCTTGAGCACTACCTCCATGAGGCGGCTGCCAGTCTTAACAAAAAGAAGCCTACCCCGCCTCCGGAGTTGTGCCGCTATCTTCAGGCCTACCGATTTCCCGGAAATATTCGTGAGCTGAAAGCCATGGCCTATGAGTCGATTGCTCGACATTCCCAAGGCATGCTTTCCATGGAAACGTTTCTCAAGTTCATGGGGGCTGTTTCCGCGCCTCAGCCGACGGAGGCATCGCCCATGGCGGAGATTATCGTGCGGAATGCAGATGGTGAACATATGCCCACTCTGGAGGAGGCGGAAGATGTCCTTATCAATCAGGCGATGCGCCTTGCTAAGGAAAATCAGGGTATAGCCGCTGGCTATCTCGGAATCAATCGCTCCGCCCTGAACAAAAAAATTCAGAAACGTAAAAATTCCGACGCATAGTCACCTTCACCTTCAAGACCCCTACGAAAAATTTCCCTTAGCCCTTTTTTTCTCATTAGCCGCGAGTGTGCTGATTTGTATGCTTTTTTTGCATTTACCTGATGCGCCAGGGAATATTTTCTTACCCCTTGTTGTACAGACGCCTGTTTAACTGCTTAAAATACATCAAATATAATGTTTGGCATGCCTTCTGCTCATGATTGGTGAACGACATAACATGTCATCAACCAAGGGAGGCAGAAATGAGCTGGAGAGATTTTAAGGTTAAAACAAAACTGACAGTCCTGATCGGCATTGCGGCGGTTGCCATTTTGGCGGTAACGGCGCTCGGTTCAGGCGGAATCCGTGTAGCAAAAAAGGCAATTGAGCATTCTAACAGCGATCTGATCCAGATTTCGTCAGCGGACAACCTGGTCAGGGAGTTTATCATCATCCGGCTGGATCTGGCGTACATGCTGTTTTTGACTGATCCCGCCAAGCTGGACGAAAAGCGTATCGATTTGGGTAAAAGAGCTTCCACGATTCGTGACGGAATAAAAAAAATTGCCGTCCTAGAGCTTGACGGCAAGGAGCAGGAACTTCTCAGGACCTTCAGCGAAGGCTTTGAGGCATATGTGGGTCAAGGGGAAAAATTAGCTGCGATGGCCATTGACACAAACAACAACCAGGGTGATAAAGCTCTTCTGGTCGAATTTGCCACAAAAATTCTGGCTCCGCTGTACGCGAAACCAGCGGAAGCCGTTGCCAGGCTTGTTGAATATGAAACCGAATCCGCTCAAGCTATGGCAAAGGAAAGCGCTTCCCGTACACGCATGATCGAGATCGCAATGTTAGTATTGGGGCTGGCGAGTATTACTGCTCTGATTCTCTTCGGCACCCTTATCGTGAAGTCCATTAACACTCCGCTACAACAGGTTCTTGCGATGATTTCACGGATAGCTGGGGGTGATCTCACAACAAGGTGCAGCACCGGTACCCGCGACGAGATGGGCATGCTGGCGGAGGAGTCCAATCGCATGGCAGATCAACTGACCCAGGTAATCAAGCACTTGGGAAACACCAGCCAGGATGTCTCTTCCGCATCGCTTCAACTGCATGAAACCGCCAGCCAAATGGCAAATGCAGCCGAGGAACTGGCGGCGCAGGCCAGCACGGTTGCCACTGCCAGCACCGAAATGGCGGCAACCTCCGACGAAATTGCTGCAAGTTGCAACCACGTGGCAATCGACGCCGATAAGGCAAACGAATCAGCCAGGACCGGTGTACGTGTCGTCAATGGAACCGTCACCGTCATGAGCCGTATCGCCGGACGCGTACAAACCACAGCTTCAACGGTTGAGGTGCTTGGTCAGCGATCAGATCAGATTGGAGAAATTGCGGAAACAATCGGAGACATCGCCGATCAGACCAACCTGCTGGCACTTAATGCAGCCATTGAAGCTGCCAGGGCTGGGGAACAGGGACGCGGTTTTGCAGTTGTTGCGGATGAAGTGCGCGCTCTGGCGGAACGTACAACCCGGGCCACCAAGGAGATTAGCGACATGATCCGATCAATCCAGACGGATACCAGAAGCGCAATCCAGGCCATGGACGAAGGCGTGCGCGAAGTACAGAGCGGAACCGATGAAGCGGCAAAATCGGGAGAAGCCTTGGCCAGCATATTGGATCAGGTTTCCAATGTAACGCATCAGGCCAGCCAGATTGCAACTGCAGCTGAAGAACAGACAGCAACCACCAACGAAATAACCCGCAACATCAGTATGATTTCAGAAGTTGTTAGCCAGACCGCATCGGGTTCCCAGGATACCGCGGCCTCTGCCAATCAACTGGCCCGTTTGGCAGAGGATCTCAAGGAAATGGTTTCAAAGTTCAAATTGGCGGTTTAATGATCGAACAGGGTCTGGAAGCGAAGTCCCGCAGAGATACCTGGCAGGAATAATCTTAAACAATATTAGCCACCTTGCGGGTGCGCTCTGGAAGGTGTTCATGCGAGACGGATTGGAGAAACCCCAATGATTCTCCGTACAGTGATCTTCGTGTTTCTGCTGCAACTCGTGGCGGGCGGCATATCCGCTTCCGAAACCGGTCCGCGGTCACAGCCCACAAATAAGCTCGAACTGTCCGCCTCAGAGCGGCTCTGGATCTCGCAACACCCGATAATCCGCATTCACATGGGTGGCAACTATCCCCCTTTCGAGTTACGGGAAAGCAATTTCTGGGAGGGCAGTATCTGGAAGGGGTTGGCCTATGACTATCTGATGGAGGCGTGCAATCGCCTGGGACTCAAAGTCGTGGTTACCGACCTTTCCTGGCCGGAAGCACTTGAATCCATCGGTAAACAGGATAAGGGGGTGGACCTGCTGCTTACGGTCATGCACAGCCCTGAGCGGGCGAAAGTGGTCGAACTGACCCGCCCCTATCTTGTTTTTCCCCAGGTTATCGTTACCCGAAAAGATGGACAATTTGTCTCCGGCATCAAAGACCTGGAAGGTAAAACCATCGCGGTTGAGAAGGATTATATAACCGCTTCCTGGCTCAAGCGAGATCTTCCCGGGGCAACAATAGTTGAGACCCCCAATTCGGTTGACGCGCTGAGAAAAATTTCAAGCGGGTCCGCAGAAGCTTATGTCGGGAATCTTGCGGTAGCCAGCTACATTATTGAACGGAATGGGTTGACGAATCTGAAAATAGCGTCGCCGACAGTCTACGGAGATGAACCCATGTCCATGGGTGTTCGAAAAGACTGGCCGGAACTGGCCCGTTTGTTCGACAAGTCGCTGGACTCGTTCACGCCGGAAGACCATCGCGCCATCAGGGACAGATGGTTTTCCGTTCGCTATGAGTATGGCATTCGCCCTCGTGATGTCGTTATGTGGTTATGTGTTGCTGGCGCCGCTGCCCTTGCCTTTATCGTTCCGCTCAGGATCATGGTGCGCAACAAAACGCGCGAGTTGGAGAAACACAAGGACCTGCTGAACGCCATACTGGACAATACGTTCCAGTTACAGGGTTTACTGACCCCTGACGGGTCTGTATTGGATATCAACAAAACCGCCCTGAATTTTATCGAAACCGATAAGGAAGAGCTTATCGGCAAAAAGTTTTGGGATACTCCCTGGTGGACGCATAGTGTGGTTGAGCAAAAACGTCTCATGGAGGCCATTATCAGATGCGCCGGAGGCGAATCGGTTCACTATGAAACAACCATCATGAATTCCGTGCGGAATACACAGTATATCGATTTTTCCTTAAAGCCATTGCGGGACTCTTCAGGCAGGATAAACTATTTGATTCCCGAGGGGCGTGACATCTCGGAACTGATCATGCGCGAGCAGGCTCTCAGGGAGAGCGAAGAGCGCTTTCAGGCGATATTCGACGAAAGCCCGATCTCGATTGTTCTCATTGAACCGCAGGGTGGAACCTACGTTGATGTAAACCGGAAATTTTGTGAGTTAAGCGGAGTCAGCAAGGATGAGGTGCTCGGAAAGACTGCTCTGGATTTGGGGTTTATAGCGCCGCAAGACCACCAGCGTTTACAGAATCTGTTGTACGAGAAGGGTAAACTTGAACAGGAAGAGCTTGTCGCCACAAACCACAGCGGTGACAGGATCGTTTCCCTGGTCGACACCAGGTTCATTGAAATCGGCGGACATCCCTACTTGCTTACCATGCTCCGCGATATCACGGCGCGCAAGTGGGCTGAAGACAGACTCAGAAAATCCGAAGAGGACTACCGCAACACATTTGAAAACGCGCCGGTCGGCGTTTTTCAGTCAATCGTTGCCGGGCGTTTTACCCGGGTTAACCTGGTTTTTGCTCGCATGTTAGGCTATGAATCCGTTGCGGACGCGCTGGACAGCATAACAGACATCGTCAGCCAAATTTACGCAGACCCCGGCCAGAGGAGGAATGTTCTCGAACGCACCATGCAAGAGGGGCGGCTTGAGCTTGATGAAATCGAGTTCCTGCGCAAGGACGGTTCTCGCTTCAGCGCATCCCTGTACATGCGGGCAGTCAGAGATGCCGATAACGCTGCAACCTCGTTTGACGGTTTTGTGGTTGATATGACTGAACGCAAACGGATTCTGGGCGCCCTGCGAGAACGGGAGGAACGCATACGGCTGTATATCCAACGTCTTCCGGTCGCCTGCATCCTGTGGGGAACGGATTGGCGGGTTCAGAGCTGGAACCCGGCCGCCGAATTCGTATTTGGATATAAGGAAGAGGAGGCCTTGGGCAGGACGGCCAGGGAACTGATTATCCCCCCCCGGAAAGCGGGAGAGCAGGCCAATACCATCTGGGAATACATGAACCAGAGCGGCATGAAGGCCAGCAGTATTGATGAGAACATCACCCGTGACGGTGCGACCATACTCTGCGAATGGACCAACACCCCATTCTTCGACAAAAACGGGAGCATAACCGGGGTCATTTCGGTTGCCCAGGACATAACCATGCGAAGGCACAACGAACGGGCGCTTCAGGAGAGTGAAAACCGATTCCGCGCCTTGATTGAAAAAGCACCGATCGGTATCTCGATGGTTCGTGACGAGCGCTATTTCTACTCAAACCAGGCCCACAACAGCATGTTCGGCTTCGACAAGTCCTCGGAGATTCTCGGCACGTTATTGATTGAAAGAATCGCACAACAGTGTCAACAAGAGACTCTCGACTATGTGCAAAAATTGGACAGAGGCAAGACTGTTGCATCCCAGTTTGAAACGATTGGTGTTCGTAAAGACGGCGCGCAATTCCCTTATCTTGTTTCTACGGCCCGATTGAATCTTCCCGATGGGCCGGTGACGCTCTCGTTTGGAACGGACATTACGGAGCGTGTGCAGGCGCGGGAGTTATTGGTTCAGAACGAAAAAATGACCATGGTTGCGGGGATGGCCGCCGGGATGGCCCATGAAGTAAACAATCCCCTGGGTATTATCTCTCAGGACCTTCAAAACATGGAACGTCGGTTTTCTCCCGCACTGCCTGCCAATTGTGCGGTTGCCGAGGAGTTGGGGCTGGATTTGTCGCTGGTGGAGCTGTACATGGAGCGCCGCGACATACACAATTATGTCGCGAGCATGAGAAGCGCGGTGAAGCGGGCCTCGCACATTATCTCCTCTATGCTCCAGTTCAGTCGGCAGAGCGATGCCACCCATCAGCTGGTCAATCTTAACGAAATTATCGACCAGTCCATCAGGCTTGCCTCAAACGATTATGATCTTCGGAAAAAATATGACTTCAAACATGTTGCTATAACACGGGAGTATGACGAGCATCTGCCACAGACGCCGATTTGTATAACAGAGATGGAGCAGGTCTTTATTAACATCCTGAAAAATGCGGCCCAGGCAATGTGTGACGACGGTACCAGCAACCCGTCAATCGCGCTACGCACATCCCACACCGATGGAAAGGTTGTCGTGGAAATTAGTGACAATGGCCCCGGCATAAGCGACTCCGTCCGTCAGCGCATATTTGACCCATTTTTCACAACCAAGGATATCGGGATGGGAACCGGGTTGGGGCTGTCAGTAACGTATACGATCGTTACCCAAAATCATGGAGGAGAGCTTTCGGTTGAATCACGGCCCGGACAGGGCGCCTGTTTCACAATCCGGCTTCCACTGCAACGTAAGGAGTAAACGAACATGGTGATTGCGCGTCAGAACATTTCGGTATTACTGGTTGACGATGATACCGACATGCGCAGAAGCATCGTTTCATATCTGGAAGACATGAATTTCACGGTATATCAGGCTTCCGGGGGGCGGCAGGGGATCGAGATCTTCGAAACACATCACCCGGATCTGGTGTTTACCGACCTGATGATGCCCGGTGTGGATGGCCTGGAGGTTGTACGCGAGATCACGCAAAAAAGCCCCGAAACGCCTGTGGTTGTCATCTCGGGCAACGGTTCGGTCAACTATGCCATCGAAGCCGTTCGCTTGGGGGCCTGGGATTATATTACCAAACCCATTCTGGATTTTTCCATCATTGACAGAATTACAGGGCAGGTGCTTGATCGTGCCCATGCATTGAAAGCCGAGCGGGCATACCAGGAGAGCTTGAAAAATGCCGTCCTGAGCCAGGATCGTCAACTTACAAAAATCAGCTCTTTAGACCCTTTGACAAAATTGCCGCTAAAAAAGCGGATCCGGGAGAAGTTCAGCCAGTATATTCTTAATAATGCTTTTACCGGTGATCTCTTTGTGATGCTGCTTGAACTGGATAATTTCAAAAGCGTCAATGAAAAATTCGGTCATGAATGTGGCGACCAGATGGTTATCGACCTGGCTGAGCGGATGAGAGCATTGGTAAAACCGGACTGTACCATCGGAAGAATAGGAAGCGACCAGTTCGTTGTTATGGTGGCCAATAGCGGGGACGTTTTGAAGCATGTTTCCACAGTGAGAGGTTTGTTTGACGAGCCGTTCGTTGTAATGGGCCAGGAGGTTTACGCACGTTTCACCATGGGTATAGCTTTTTTTCCGCAGGACGGAGAGGGTATCGACTCTCTGCTGCATTGCGCCGATATCGCCCGGACCAGTGCCAGGAATATGGGAATCAACCAGCACTGTTTCTACTCCCACGAACTGTGGGAACAGGTGCAGGGCAGAATTGCACTTGAATCAGGCTTGAGAAAAGGGCTAGAGCGTAACGAATTCATGATTTACTACCAGCCCAAAATGGATGCTCACTGTAGACGTATGGTCGGTATGGAAGCTCTGATTCGATGGAAGCCATCCGGAGACGACCGCTTGGTCTCACCGGCGGCATTTATTCCGGTGCTTGAGACAATAGGGCTTATTTCCGAGGTTGGCGCCTGGGTGTTGAAAACAGCCTGCAAACAGTTTGTGGATTGGCGTAAAAGAGGCATGGCTCCGGTACGATTGTCAGTAAATATCTCCGCAATTCAGTTCCATTCGGGAAATTTAACGGAAGTTGTCAAGGACGTTCTGGATTCTACCGGCATGGAGCCGGAGATGCTATGCCTTGAACTGACCGAGAGTATTGTCGTCAAGGATATTGACGAGACGATTACCACCCTTAACGCCTTGGCGGAGCTCGGAATAAAGTTTTCCATCGACGACTTCGGCATCGGCTATTCCTCGCTCAGCTACCTGAAGGACATGCCGATAAACGAGTTGAAGATCGACCGTTCCTTTGTCATGAACCTGCCCGGAGATGCGGCGTCCGTTGCAATTGTCGAGTCTGTTCTTGGAATGTCACAGGGCATGAAGATTACTGTTGTTGCCGAAGGTGTGGAAACTGAGGAGCAAGCCGATTTTCTGACGTCACGTGGCTGCAATGAGCTTCAAGGCTATCTCTTCAGCAAACCGCTGAGCGCAGAAGACTTTTTCAGATGGTGTCATGGCAAAGAGTATTGTGGAGGACACCGGAAACAAAATATCACATGTAATTGGGATGTCGGCAAAGCAATCAAGCATGATCGTGAATCCCAATCTATCATTGCTTAACCTTCGTCGACCACTACTGGTTTGCTCTTTCACCGAACTCAACTCTTCGGCACTTAAAGACCAATATCCACAAAGCTCTTCCTTCTGCCAATGCCTTTTCATGAACAATCCCCTACCCGATGTTCCGTCAGCCCCTTATGTAGTGGTGGTGATGAGTTGAACAAAAAAAGGGAGATATGCGGATTGAGTCAGTCGGTTCACTTGCAAGGCACTAGTACCACGTAACATTTATAAATTCGGATACAGCTTCTTTAGCTTGATCCGG
>JACAAY010000064.1 GCA_013377095.1 Desulfuromonadales bacterium | reverse complement strand
TCGCCGCCGGGAATAAAAATAAACAGCCCCATCACTCAACAAGTGATGGGGCTGTTGGCGTTCAAAATTAGTTTCATTAGATAATATTTGTTGTCGTAAAACGCACAAAAAAAACGGATCAAGCTGTTATCTGCTTGATCCGTTATATTTTGGCGCGCCCGATAGGATTCGAACCTATGACCTACGGCTTAGAAGGCCGTTGCTCTATCCGGCTGAGCTACGAGCGCAAAAATGAGTGAATAAAAATTTATTTTAGATGGTTTGGAAAGGAAATACGGAAAACGAATTACGAATGCTGGTACTATACCTTTAAAGGTGTTTTGATGTCCATAAGTAATTGACATAAATCTTATTTCTTGTGGTAACTGCTGCTGTTATTGAAGTATTTGCAAATCAGAAGAAAATGCATTTACCAAACAGTTAGATATAAAAAAACCGCCGAGAAGTTCGGCGGTTTGGAGACTCCAGTTAGAGAGAAATCTACGCTTGGCTTGACCACAGACCGTGAAGGTTGCAATATTCGCGTGCAGAGACGTTTTTCGCAGAAACAGTGAAGGTTGCTGTAGGTACTTCACCCGGTTTGAGAAACTGGCGGAAGGCCTTTCCGTCTGCTATCAATTCAATCCATTCGATGTAGTGCTTTTCTTCCATTGGGTGCAGCACGCTACCGATGGTTACCTTGATGCTGTCGCTGGCGATCTCTATCACGGGAACATGTTTTTCCTTGGCTGCATCAACGGTGTTTTCCGTCATGAGCTTCATTGCCTGCCCGCAGCAGACAAGTTCTCCGCCTCCTTCGTGAATGGTCTCAACAATTATTCCGCATAGTTCGCATTTGTACACTTCGAGTTGTTTGGCCATGGTGTTCCTCCTTAAGTGTGTGTGGATTGCCGCATAAGCACAATCTGTTCAAAAGCGACAAAAAACGTCTTATTTATACCGCACTATGTAAGATATGCAAGCAACAAAAATGGAAATCAGGGAACATTTTTTGCCAATATACGATGTGTGGTCGTTTATGCTACGGAATCATGAGGCTTTGCGACCACCTTCCGATGCCCACTTTTCAAGCATTGCTGTAGTTACGGACTTTGGCCGCTCAATTGGGTAACCCAATGCCCGATCCCAAGTAATATTTGCCATACAGCCGATGGCACGCCCAACTCCGAAAAGAACCGTATAAAAATCCCACTCTGTGACACCGTAGTACGCCTGGATAACGCCCGATTGAGAATCTACGTTTGGCCAGGGGTTTCTTGTCTTGCCATGCTCGGTTAAAACCGCTGGCACCGTTTCATACAGCATGGAAACAAGTTTGAAAAGGCGATCTTCCCTGAGACCGGGTGTTTTTAAGCAAAAGTCGCGCTGAGCAAGGTATCGAGGATCTGTTTTACGAAGAACCGCATGACCATACCCTGGAATGACCTGACCTGCATTGAGGGTTTCCCAGAGGGCTTTGGTTACGTTTTCCTTGGAAGGTGCTTCACCATTGAGTTTTTTCTCAAAAGCCATTATCCACCGCAGTACCTCCTGGTTGGCCAGTCCGTGGAGTGGGCCGGCCAGGCCGTTTAGACCAGCTGAATAGGCAAAGTATGCATCCGACAGTGCAGACGCGACCAGGTGCGTGGTGTGTGCTGAGACATTTCCTGACTCATGATCGGAGTGGATGATGAAATACATTCTGGAAACATCATCATAAGGAGGTTCGATGCCCATCATATGTGCGAAATTGGCTCCCAGGTCAAGTTCCGGATTTGAGGTGATGATATCACAGTTTTTATAACGAAAACGGTAGATAAAGGCAGCAATTTCCGGAAGCCGTGCCACCAGGTCACTGGCGTCCTCGTACATGTATGACCAGGCATCCATCTTGTTAAATTTCCCAGAGTTGTAAAAACGGCAGAACTTCGAGTCACGTTGCATGGAGAGCACGGCGCTCGAAAGCATGACCATGGGATGGGTGCCGACTGGTAGCGCACGGATAATGTCATAGACATAATAGGGAACGTTGGCGCGAGCCCTGAAATCATGGAGAACTTCTTCCACCTCGTCGTCGGTCGGGATATCACCTGTCAGGAGAAAGTACCAGAACGCCTCAACAGTTGGATACATTGAGTTTTCTGCCTTGGGAAGTGCTTCAAATGTCTCGTTGATCGTCTTGCCACGAAAGCGAACGCCTTCATAGGGATCAAGATAAGAGACGTCGGTTACCAGGGAGGGGATGTCGCGACCGCCACCGATACATTGCTCGATTGTAACGTCATCTATTTTAATCTTGCCGAATTCCTTGATTAACTTCTGGGTTCGGGGACGAAAATCCTCGATCTTGCTTCTGAGCGTCTCTTTCAATGACATCACGCGACCATCCTTTCATACTGAGAAGAAATCTATGATACACAGCACTTTCATACTGGCCCAGTTGCAGCAATATTGAATGCACAACGTTGGTTTGATAAGCGCTTTCAAAACGCTTCTTGGATCAGTATAGCAGACCACAGTAAGATAATACAAATCAGCCAGATAATGTTTTGACCATGGCACCATCTCGTGCGCTGAAGCGGGAGAACATAGGGTAGTGCTGGTTATGATCAGTGGAAATTGTCAGGGTAGAATTGTTATTTCTTCAGAGTAATACGTTAACTGTTTTACTCCGCTATCACTGACATGAAAAGTATTTTCAATCCCAATTGCCCCTACACCAGGGTAAACCAGTTTGGGCTCAAAGGCAAAAGTCATGCCCTCTTCCATTTCCATGCTGTCAAAACCACGAGCTATGAAGGGGTATTCATCGATCTCTATGCCCAATCCATGTCCAATAAAAGAGACCTGAGACCCCGGTGCCCCCATGAAGTTGTCGGCATGCCCCATTTGGGTTGCCAGGTCCAGGCAGTCCGCATAAATTGAACCCCAGGGGGTGCCTGAAACAGCTATGCGCTTCATCTTCTCCTGAATCCTGAGCATGTCGTCGTATCCCTTTCGCAATCGATCCGGCAGGGAGCCGATTGCGAACACGCGGGTCTGGTCACAGAGGTATCCTTCAGCGCAGCCTGCAAAATCCACAATGATCGGTTCGTTGCGCATAATTCTTTTCAGTCCGGCGCTTTGACCGAATGATGGGTTTAGGCCAACACCACCCAGTGGAGTGTCGGCGTAGGCTGGAACCGCACCATCGGCGCCGGAAAAAATCTGGGCGTAAAAGAGCTCCGAATTGAAACCCCTCATTCGGATATGTCCTTGATGCCCCAGCTTCCTAGCGGTGCACTCCAACTCGGCCGCCAGTTCAAGGTCAGTTATTCCTTCACGAATAACCTCCCGTGCACGGTCAAAAACCGCTTGTTGCTGGTCGGCCGCCGCTTTTATGAGATCAATCTCGTACGGCGTTTTTATCATGCGAACCCGGCGGATGAGTGGTGTTGCATCCACAAAGACTGCATCAGGATATATTTTGCGGTAACGCTCGAAAAAATTCACTGACAGCACATCCAGCTCCAGGCCGATCCGTTGTGGCTCAGGGTGGCCGTAGTCAGCAAGTCGCGCGGGAATGTCCTTCATGGAGCCAAATGCTATGATTTCTTGAAGGGCTGACTCCCTGCGAGCCCGTTCAAAATCCTTGCGAACCATGTACAGTGGAAAACCTTTCGCGGGGATATACAGATTTCCACTCTGTATGGTGCCGGTAAAATAGAAAAGATCGGCATTTTGTACGATGAAAATTGCATCAAGGTTTTCCTCAGCCATGTACTGTTGAAGCTTTGTATAGCGTTGCGATAATTCGGCGACAGGGGTCAAACGCATGGTTTACTACTCCTTCACTTAGTTGTCTTGTCCAAGGTAAAAGTGTTGTTAGGAACGTTCTTACGGTAGCGGAGGAGGAGTCACGAACATATCTGCAAGTTCGGCTGTCTGGCCTGCTGCTGCCCAATCTGTCATTCCTTGTTTCCAAACCAGGCTCTCGAGCTTTAATTGACCGGATTGTACCATCTGTAGTAGTACGCTTTTGTCAAATGGCCCGGTCTGTTGACCATTGACCGCAACAAAAAAACGGCATTGGGCTGGCAATGGGGGAGGGGAGACGGGAGCAGTCGGCGTGCCGGGAGTTGCACCACCCATGGCCGCTCCCATCTGGCCCGCCATGCCGATACCGATACCCGCTGCTACTCCCACTGCTGCCAGGCCTCCGGGATTGTTGGCAGCATCTCTGATGGAGCTGGCTGTCTCATATTGGGTATACTCCTGCATGTTTCCAATGACACGCATGGCACCCGCCTTATCTATGGCCCTTTCCACCTCAGCAGGCAGACCTATGTCCTGTACCTGTACTTCGGTCAACTCCAGGCCCAGCGCGTGCATGGCTGGAGTAATCCGGGCCCGCAGCGTTTCGCCCAGTTGAATGACTTTGCTTTCAAGATCAATTACGGGAATACCGGCATCGGGGAGCGCCTCTTTGATGTGACTACCTATTTTGCCGCGCAAATTATCCTCAATCGATGCGGTGGTAAACAGGCTGTCGGTGCCAACAATTTCACGTATAAACAGTGCCGGATCACCTAGTTTGATGGAATAGAGACCATATGCCGTGACTCGTACGACGCCCAGTTCGGCATCGCGCATGGTTGCCGGTCCAGGAGTGCCCCATTTCAGGTTGGTAAACTGGCGTGTGCTGCAATAATAGACTTCTGCTTTGAAGGGACTGGAAAAACCGTATTTCCACCCCTGCAACGTAGCCAGAATCGGAAGGTTTCTTGTTTCCAGGGCGTATGTACCCGGCCTGAACACATCAGCCAGTTTGCCTTCGTTGATGAAAGCCGCTACCTGACCTTCTCGCACCACAAGTTTGGCCCCGTACTTGATCTCATTGTCATAGCGGGCAAAACGGTACACGAGCGTGTCATCCGTATCGTCAAGCCATTGGATGATGTCAATCAGTTCCCCTTTCAATTTATCCATGAGTCCCATGTGGTCTTGCCTCCTTGTGGTATGTGCCTGGATAACTGTTTGATATTAAAGACTTTGAGTAGCATAGTTGCCAGCGCTTCGTCAAGCCGCAATACAGCCAGCCATC
This sequence comes from Desulfuromonadales bacterium, assembly GCA_013377095.1. Taxonomy (GTDB): domain Bacteria; phylum Desulfobacterota; class Desulfuromonadia; order Geobacterales; family Pseudopelobacteraceae; genus Pseudopelobacter. Next base: position 22,628 of record JACAAY010000064.1, on the reverse strand, counting down.
GAGTGAGAATAGCAGATGCAGCTACACGTTTTCAACCGACATGCAGCATCCATGGTACATCGTAAGTATGCGCAACAAGGAGAATGTGGATGAGAGAAAAGCATGTGCTACACAAATGTGTTGGCAGTTAACCCAATTGTAGCTTATTGTTGGGCGGAACATTGTGATCTCGCTGAATAGATTCTTTGCGTAGGTACTAAAAATAGTGTATTGCAATGATTTAAGGTTCTCAGACGGGTTTTTGTTGCATTAACAAGATGTTGGGCATATTCTTTGCGTGGTTAAGCGGGCAGTTGAGTGCTTGAGTCGGCTGGAATCCCGTCCGAATTGGTAACGAAGGAACATGGTTACACCGAAGGAGGTAGAGAGTGCTTTATAAGTCCCCCAATGAATCCTTCAACGAATTTATAGTTGAACGAAGCGACCCGAAGTGTATACGATGCAAGGTGTGCGCGCGTCAATGCGCCTATGAGGTTCATAGCTACCTTGAAACCTCGGATTGTATGACAGAGGATTGCACGCTCTGTATCGGATGCAGGAGATGTTCGGCGCTCTGTCCCACCGGAGCAATTACCATTCGTCTGAACCAGGAATCCTTCAAAAAGAATGAATCCTGGTCAGCCGGTCATATCCGTAACCTCTATGCACAGGCTGACAGCGGCGGCATTCTGTTGGCCGCCATGGGTAACCCGGCCAAGTACCCCATCTATTGGGACCATCTGTTGCTGGATGCCTCGCAGGTCACCAATCCATCCATTGATCCCCTGCGCGAACCGATGGAACTGCGTACCTACCTGGGCAAAAAACCGGATCAGATCGAGGTGGTCCATGACAAGGCAACCGGCGCCACCAGCCTGAAAACGAAACTTTCGCCCCAGCTCAAGCTTGAATATCCCTTTATTTTTTCCGCCATGAGTTACGGTGCTTTGAACCTGAACTGTCATCGCGCCATGGCTGCCGCTGCCCAGGAACTGGGCACCCTCTACAACACCGGTGAGGGTGGTCTGCATCGGGACCTGTACCAGTACGGCAAAAATGTCATTGTCCAGGTGGCCTCCGGCCGTTTCGGCGTCAGTGAACAGTATCTGAATGCCGGCGTCGGGATCGAAATAAAGATCGGACAGGGGGCAAAGCCGGGTATCGGCGGACACCTTCCCGGAGAAAAGGTCGACGATCAAATTTCGGAAACGCGCATGATTCCGGTTGGCTCCGACGCGCTTTCCCCCGCGCCCCATCACGACATCTACTCCATCGAGGATCTGCGCCAACTGATCTACGCTCTGAAAGAGGCGACCAACTACGAGAAGCCGGTTTCTGTCAAAATTGCAGCAGTGCATCATGTTGCCGCCATTGCATCCGGTATCGCCAGGGCCGGTGCCGACATTATCACCATTGATGGTTTCCGGGGTGGCACCGGTGCGGCGCCCCAGGTTATCCGTGACAACGTGGGAATCCCCATGGAGCTGGCTCTGGCGGCCGTTGATTCCCGTTTGCGTGACGAAGGAATCCGAAATTCCGTTTCCATCGTCGTCGGCGGTGGCGTGCGTTCGTCGGGTGATGCCATCAAAGCCATCGCCTTGGGCGCCGACGCCATCAACCTGGGCACATCCTCTCTGTTGGCCATGGGCTGTACCCTCTGTCAACGCTGCTACACCGGCAAATGTCCCTGGGGGCTGACCACCAATAATCCCTATCTGGCAAAACGGATCAACCCTGAACTAGCGGCAGAGAAACTGGTCAACCTGATCCATGCCTGGGGTCATGAGATGAAGGAAATTCTGGGAGGCATGGGGCTTAACGCGCTCGAATCGCTTCGCGGCAACCGCTACAAACTGCGGGCAGTGGGGCTTTCCGAGAAAGACATGTATCTGCTTGGTGTCATGCAGGCTGGGGAATAATGGCAGTTTATTGAGTTTTGGAGTTTATGAGCTGAGAACTGCAAACTCTATGAACTCGACAAACTCATAAACTCATCGAACGTATTGCATAATCAAGGAAGCATACTATGAAGAGAATCTACACCATCGAAGACGTCTGTATCGGCTGCCATCTGTGCGAGGTTGGCTGTATCACCGAACACTCGCTCTCCAAAGACCCGGTCAAAGCATTTCTGCATGAGACCGAACGCCCTATTTCGCGTTGTACCGTGGAAGAGCTGAACGGCGGAATTACGTCTCTGTCAACCACTTGCCGGCACTGTGATGAGCCGGACTGTCTGCGGGCCTGCATTTCTGGTGCAATCCAGAAAAACGCCGAGGGGATTGTCCGAATCGACAGGGAACAGTGTGTCGGTTGCTGGTCATGCGTCATGGCCTGCCCCTATGGCGCCATTCAGCGTAACCTGGCCAAGAAAAAGGCCAACAAGTGCGATCTTTGTCCTGATCGCCAGACGCCGGCCTGTGTGGATGCCTGCCCCAACAGAGCGCTTGTGTACAGGGAGGGGAGCCAGAAATGAACTACGTGATCGTCGGAAATTCCGTGGCTGCCGTGGGCGCCATTCGTGCCATTCGAACGCTGGATCAACAGGGAAACATAACCGTCATCTCCCGCGAAAAACACAACGCCTACGGCAGACCGCTAATTTCCTATCTGCTGGGAGGCCTGATCAAAGAGAAGCGCATGGCGTATATCCCGGAGAGCTTCTACAGCGATAACCGCATCAATCTGTTGCTGAACACCGTTGTGATTGGCGTTGATACGATTGCAAAAAAAGTCATGCTGGCGGGTGGGGACTCTGTTTCCTATGACAAATTACTGCTGGCTACCGGTGGTGACCCTTTCATCCCCCCCATTGAGGGGCTGGCGGACCGGGACCGGGTCTTTACTTTTACCACCTGGGATGATGCCGCCAAGCTCAAGGTTATTGCCGAGGACATCAACCGTGCCCTGGTTATCGGCGGTGGTTTGATTGGTCTGAAAGCGGCCGAGGGTCTGAACCTGCTGAACAAGAGCGTGACCGTGGTTGAACTGGCTGATCGGGTGCTTTCTTCCGCCTTTGACCGACCGGCCGGCAAGATCGTCGCCCGCAAGATGAAGGCGAACGGTATCGATGTCATCAATGAAGAATCGGTTGTCCGTATCGAGGGGGAAGGCTCAGAGATAAGTGGTGTGACTCTCAAATCGGGCGATTTCATTGCCTGCGACACGGTTGTCGTGGCCATCGGTGTTCGTCCGGCAGCAAGTTTTCTCAAGGGAAGCGACATCCTGGTCAACCGTGGCATTGTGGTCGACAACAGCATGGCCACTTCGGTCAAGGATGTCTATGCCGCGGGCGACGTAACTGAAGCGGCAGATTTCTTCAGCGGACAGAAAAACCCCATGCCGATCTGGCCGGATGCCTATATCCAGGGTGATATTGCCGGAACAGCCATGGCCGGGGGCAGCAAAGAGTATGGTGGTGGCCTCGCTATGAACTCAATCGAATTTTTCAAGGTATCCACCATCTCCATGGGTATCACCAATCCGAAAGACCCCAGTGAATACGAAATCCACTCCTTTCAGGATATCCAGAATTACCAGTATCGTAAGATTGTACTGAAGAATAATCACCTCGTGGGCGCCGTGCTGGTGGGCAGCGTCGATCGTGCTGGTATTTTTGCCGGTCTGATCAGGGAGAAAATAGACATGGCTCCCTTCAAGGAGAGCCTGCTGCTCCCTGATTTCGGTTTTGTCAACCTGTCCAAGGAAATCAGAAGCCGTCTCTTCGGACCGCAAGGCAAAACCGTTGATGCGGGACAAGCCCGGAAAGCTGTTGGGCACTGAATAGGCGTCCAGCTGAGCCTGTCACTGTTCAGATCGTTAGGGTCAGGGCGGCAGAAGGTCCGTCACAACCTCTTAAAAATCGAGGATCACAGATGAAACCACAACCCACTCATATCTTTCAGAAAGACATCTCCAACTGCGGCCTGACCGGCTTTGTTTCCAAAAAAGGTACACGGGTCGAAGGCGCGGTCATCATCAAGTCAATTGCGCTGATGCATGACCGTGGTAACGGTCTGGGCGGAGGCTTTGGCGCCTATGGAATCTATCCGGACTACAGGGAATTCTTTGCGTTTCATCTGATGTATGAAAACAGCATGGCCCTGCAATTGACCGAAGAGTACCTGGAAAACAACTTTCACATTGAACAGCAGGAGGATATTCCCACCCGTCGCACAAAAGCCATCGCCAACCCACCGGTGTTTAAACGGTATTTTGTCAAGCCGCTGGAAACTGATGAGTACCGTGAGTCGGTTGAATTCCAGGGGTTAACCGAAGAGGACGTGATTGTTCGGCATGTTATGGCCATCAACCATGAAATTGAAGGGGCGTTTGTGGTTTCATCCGGGAAGAACATGGGGGCCTTCAAAGGGGTCGGCTTTCCGGAAGATATCGCCGAGTTCTTCCGTCTGGAGGAATACGCCGGTCATATCTGGACTGCCCACAACCGCTTCCCCACCAATACCCCTGGCTGGTGGGGTGGCGCCCACCCTTTTACCCTGCTGGACTGGTCCATCGTCCATAATGGTGAAATATCATCATACGGCATCAACAAACGCTACCTGGAAATGTATGGTTATCTCTGCACCATGCTGACCGACACCGAGGTAGTCGCCTATATGCTGGACCTGTTGATCCGCAAGCATGGCCTGCAGCCGGAACTGGCGTGCACAGCCCTGGCGCCTCCCTTCTGGGATCTGATCGACCAGTTACCCCGGAATGAGCGTGAACTCTTGACCGCTATCCGTCAGATCTATGGAAGTGCGCTGTTGAACGGTCCCTTTGCCATCCTGTTTGCCAGCAACAAGGGCTTGATCGGTCTGAATGACCGTGTCAAGCTCCGCCCCCTTGTCTGCGCGGAGCATGGTGATTTTGTCTACATGGCTTCCGAAGAGGCGGCTATCCGGGAGATCTGCCCGCACCCAACCAAAATCTGGGCGCCGCGCGGCGGAGAACCGGTGATTGCCATGGTCGATGGAATGATCTGATTTGTTTTGCTTTTAACGCTGATCACAGAATCATTTGTGGAGTTTTATATGAAAATAGACGCTCAAGGCATGTACTACCGGGATCTCAACGCCCAGATCCGTGATGCGGTCTCGTCCGGAACCACCTCCATCGAGTTGGATAACGTTAATGGACAGTACTATATTGGTGATGGCGTTAACAAGCCGGTGACGATTACGATCAACGGTGTTCCCGGCAATGACTTGGCGGCTTTCATGAACGGTGCCACTATCATTGTCAATGAAAATGCCCAGGACAATATCGGCAACACAATGAATGCCGGTAAAGTTATCGTCCATGGCCATGCCGGTGACGTTCTCGGCTATGGCATGCGTGGAGGCAAGATTCATATCCTCAAGGATGTCGGCTACCGTGTCGGCATTCACATGAAATCCTACCTTGACAACAAGCCGGCCCTGATCGCAGGCGGAAAGGCCGGTGATTTCTTTGGTGAATACATGGCCGGCGGTATCCTGATCCTGTTGGGTATGTATTCGGATGACCCGAAAAAGGCCAAACATGGCTATCTGCTGGGCACCGGCATGCACGGAGGTGTCATCTATGTCCGTGGTGATGTTGATGAGTCCAGATTGTCGAAAGAAGTGGGTGTTTTTGAGATGGATGCCGATGATCTGGCTGTCGTGAAAGGGTTTATTACTGATTTTTGCGCCGACTTCGGACTGGATGTCCAGGATGTCTTACGTGAGCGCTTTGTCAAGATCCTCCCCCGCAGTAAACGCCCCTATGGCAACATGTACTGTCCAATGCCGAAATAAACACTTGCTCCATAAAATGCGAAAAAGGAAGGCACAGGACGTGCCTTCCTTTTTTTTTGCAGCAAAAAACGTTTTGAACTGCCTGCCCTATTGTGTTTGCTGTGGCGCCATGCGGTTTGCAGCCTGGTCGCCGGAAATTGCCATATAGGTGCTGCTGGCACGGGCAATCAGTTGCTGCTTTTCATCCAGAATGTCGCATTCGACCAACCCGGTTATTTTCCCCCTTTTGACAACCCTGGCAGACGCGGTCAGTTTTCCTTTCCAGACCGGTTTCAGGTAATTGATTTTCAACTCCAGGGTTGTCAGCGACTCTTCATCTTCCAGAACGGTATAAAAAGCCACTCCCATGGCGGTGTCGGCTATGGCGCACAGCACCCCGCCGTGGAGTGTTCCCATGGCATTGGCATGGTTCTGGTCGGTGTCGTATTCGAGAACTGCCTGGCCGAGTTCCACGGATGTTAGTTTTATGCCGAGCAGAGCGGCGATGGGCATCAGTGGTTGTGTGCTTTCCACAAGTTGCATGACAAGGTTTAATCTGGTTGACATGGTTGCGTGTCCTTTTCAATAGGGAGCTTGGTTGGTGATGACTTCATGGATTTCGATCCGCTTTGGTCCGGTCGGCCAGGGGTCAGGCTACATTCACGGGTTTTGTTGATTGTCCAGTATGTTCCTCAGGGTTTTGAGCAGATCGGACGGCATCACCGGTTTGGCCAGAAAATTGTATTCATCCTCCAGGATTCCGCGCTCGACAAAAACGTCATTGGTATACCCACTCATCATCAATACCTTCATCTCCGAGCGAATTTTTCTGATCTCCTCGTAGAGGTGTTTGCCGTCAATCTTTGGCATGATGACATCCGTAACCAGGATGTCTACCTCTGTCTGGTGAATCAAGAATTTGTCGAGTGCATCCTGGCCATCTTCCGCCTCGATAATGGTGTAACCTGCCTCTTCCAGAATCATGCAGTGCAGCTCCCGAACCGTTTCATCGTCTTCGGCCAGGAGGATGGTTTCCGTGCCACCGAGGGGAGGTGCTGTTGTGTTGGGAGCCAGCGCGTCCTGTTCCATCGAAGCGATAAGTGGTAGATACACACAGAAAACCGTTCCCCTGCCCGGTTTGGAGTCTACAGTTATGTACCCATTATGCTGTTTAACAATGCCGTAGATAATGGCCATTCCGAGGCCGGTTCCCTTGCCCGGTTCCTTCGTGGTAAAGAATGGCTCAAAAATCCTGTTGCAGGTTTCCTGATCCATGCCGTGACCGGTATCCGTAATGGTGATGCATCCGTAGCGTCCCGGTTCACCAAAGCCATGCTGATGGAGGAAACCGTTATCCAGGTCGGCGGTTGAAATTTCAACGGTCAGGCAACCGCCTTTTGGCATGGCATCCTTGGCGTTTGTTACCAGGTTCATGATTACCTGTTCGATCTGCCCCTTGTCCGCCATGATGGTCAGAGTCTTTTCGGCAACGATGGTTTTGAAGTCGATGTCTTCCGGAATCAGGCGTCGCAACATTGTGCGCAGACCCCGGGCCACATCGCCCAGGTCCAGGGGTTTTGTGTGCAGAAGCTGTTTTCTGCTGAAAGCAAGCAGGCCAGCCGTCAGTTCAGCTGCCCTACCTGCTGATACCAGTACCTGTTCCACATGGCGTCTCAGCGGTTGGTGGCTCTCCATGCTGAAAAGGATAATTTCCGAATAGCCAATGATTACCGTAAGTATGTTGTTGAAATCGTGGGCAATGCCACCGGCAAGCTGTCCAATTGCCTCCATTTTCTGGGCCTGGTAGAGTTGGGCCTCCAGATTTTTGCGGTCACCCTCCGCCCGGCTGCGTTCAGTGATGTCACGGCTGATGCCGATCAACCCAAGGCTGTTTCCGTGGTGGTCATAGAAGGGGGTCTTGAGGGTATCCAGCAATACTCGCCGGCCATCGGGGTAGTCAACCCATTCCTCATTGCGGCGAGCCGCATGCTGACTCAGCATCTGACAATCCATCTCCCTGAATAGGGTCGCCATCTCCTTGGGAAACAGGTCAAAATCGGTCAGGCCGATCAGCATTTCCTCCGAGAGTCCGGCAAAGGTTTCAAAGGCTCTGTTGCATCCGAAATACCTGCCCTCAAGATCTTTATAGAAGATCAGGTCGGGGATGGCGTCGATCAGGGTATGCAACAGATTCTGCTTTTCATCGAATTTGGTGACAAGGCCCTGATATTCTTTGATGGTTTCTCGTAACGCATCGTCGGTTTTCTTCAGTTCGGTGATGTCCCTGATGACAGCGATAAGCGCCGTGTTTTTCTTTAATTTGTACAAGCTGGTAAAAATCTCAACGGGAAATACGGTGCCATCCTTTTTTTTGTGCATACTGACAGGGATGTGCTGCTCTAGTTCCTTGGCAGGAGTGCATTTTTCCTGGGGATTCTCCGTGAGCTCATAGCTCTTTTTTGCCAGAAACTCATCTCTTCCGAAGCCATACAGCTTTACGGCCGAAGCATTTGCTTCCATAATCGCGCAGGTTTCTCCGTCAATCAACAGGATGGCATCGGATTGCAGTTCAAAGAGCTGTCGGTATTTGCTCTCGCTCTCCTTTAATACTTCTACGGCATGTTTTCGGAATCTGATCAACAGGGCAGCCAGCAGCGAAAAGATACACATCAGCAGGCTCGTGACCGCGATTACCTTGAATCTCAACTTATCATAGGCCACAAAATAGGTGCTTTCCTTGACCCCAACGTAGAGAGCGCCAATTATCTCGCCTTTTTCGTTCCTGATGGGATCATAGGCGGTAAGATAGGGAATACCCAGAATCAGCGCTTCTCCGCGGTACGGTTTTCCCTCCTTGAATATCGCTTCACGGGCAGCACCCTGAAGCTGGGTACCGACAGCGCGGCTCTCATCGGCCTTGCGCACACTTGTGGAGACGCGAATGTCACCCATGAAAATGGTGGCAGTGCAGCCGAAAATATCATTCATTTTATCGGGTAGTTCAAAGTTGCCGTTGACAACGTAGCTGTCCACCATCAGGTTGCCGTCAACGATCCGGAAATTCCGGCCCTTGTTTCTGAGCAGTTCCCAAAAGGTTTTCAGGTGCTGTTCCTGTTCATGGAGTGCCCAGACCTTCGATTCCTGATGGATTTCAGCAAGGAACATGGCTGCGGCGGTTGCAAGGGCCATTGCAACCAGCAAGACATTGAACAGCATGAATCTGGTGGTGTTTTTCATTGTATGGGCTCTGTTCGGTGCGTATTCAGTGTTTTGTCGTCGAAAAGGAAGTTGGCATTATAGCGCGCGTGATAAACTCCATGCTAATAAAATTTTTCATAGATAAGATGCCAATCTGGAAAGGTGCTTGGGGGGAACAGGTGTTTTTTTGTTTGCAGGTAATTGATACAAAATACACCACGCGCTTGATATGCTGCATTGATCAGAGTGATACATGAAAAGCCCGCCATTTTTTGGCGGGCTTCAGTTCTTTACTCTCATGAAATCCCTTTTCAAGGTTTACTCCGGCTCCTTCTGCCTCCGGATCGCTGCTGCGTGCTGCTGTAAGAACATGCTCGGTGGGATCGATTCGATAGTATCGCCTCCTTTTAAGCCTCTTCCGTATTTTCTTTTATTTATACTCTATCACTTTCGCTGATAAAAAGTAGACTCAAATAAAATGTAAAATAAGAGTATAATTAATGCGTTAAGACATATTTTGTCTGCTGAAAAAACTGTCACGGAGCTGGTTTTATTTTACTCGCCGATGATTTTGACCAGAATCCGTTTGCGCCGTTTTCCGTCAAACTCACCATAAAAGATCTGTTCCCACGGTCCCAGGTCAAGCTTTCCCTCCGTAATCGCCACGACCACTTCACGTCCCATGATAGTGCGTTTGAGGTGAGCGTCTGCATTGTCCTCATACCCGTTATGGTGATAGCGTGAGTAGGGTTTCTCAGGGGCCATCCCCTCGAGCCACTCCTCGAAATCGCGGTGCAGGCCGGTTTCGTCGTCATTAATGAAAACACTGGCAGTTATGTGCATGGCGTTGCAGAGCAGGATTCCCTCGCCAATGCAGCTTTCCCGTAAGCACTCGGCAATGGTTGGGGTGATATTGATGAATTCCCGCCGTTTTCCGGTTTCATACCAGATTTCCTTGCGATACGATTTCATGTTGCATCTCCTGGCGTTACGAAGGATAACACGCTGATTCGGAACTCAACCCGGATAATATATCGCCACATATACGCTCTTCTGTCAACAGTGATGGGGGTTGCGGCAGCGATGTATTCGGCGCTGGCGCCTACCGTAACTGAAACATCCTGCAAAACCGCAATTCCATGCGTGCATTCGGCTCAAAACGATTGCTTTTTAAGTGGCAATGAACTACATTTACTCTCCCTTTTGTACTTCAGCCTTCCAGGCGGTTTCATTGCAGCAGAACACTCCAACAATCGAAGAACTTCGCTCGAAGATTGACAGTATTGATGATCACATTGTGGCACTCCTCAATGAGCGCTCGCGGATCGTGCTGGATGTTGGTCGACTTAAGTCCGGCACAAACATGGAGTTCCATGTTCCCGGTCGGGAGCGCCAGATCTACGAACGCCTGATGAACAGCAACCCCGGGCCGTTTCCCAATGATGCCCTGAAGAGTGTCTATCGCGAGATCATCTCGGCCTGCCTATCGCTGGAGTCACCCATGAAGGTTGCTTTTTTGGGACCGAAGGCCACCTTCAGCCATCTGGCCACCATGCAGCAGTTCGGGTTGTCGGCGGAGCTGGTGCCGCTCAAGTCAATTACGTCGGTTTTTGAGGAAGTTGAGAAGGGTAAGGCGCTCTACGGTGTGGTGCCGGTTGAAAACTCCACCGAAGGTGTCATTTCCCACACCTTGGATACGTTTGTGGACAGCAGTCTGAAAATCACGGCCGAGATTCTGCTTGAAGTGCATCACGACCTTCTGTCGCGCACCGGACGGATTGAGGATATCAAGAAGATCTATTCTCACATCCAGCCGCTTGCCCAGTGTCGCAACTGGCTGGACAGTACGCTTCCCGGCATACCGGCGGTTGATGTGGCGTCTACCGCTGTGGCGGCCCAGATCGTCAGTGAGGATTACACAGCCGCTGCCATTGCCAGTGAACTAGCCGCATCGCTCTATGATCTTAAGGTTGTCAGAAGCAGAATCGAGGATCAGGTCAACAACTTTACCCGTTTTTTGGTTATCAGCCGCAAGGGATGCGACCGGTCCGGAAACGACAAGACCTCGGTACTCTTTTCGGTCAAGGATGAACCCGGAATTCTCTTTCGCATGCTGGAACCCTTTGCCAAGCGGGGGATCAATCTCTCCAAGATTGAGTCACGTCCTTTCAAAAAGAAGGCTTGGGAATACATCTTCTTTCTTGACCTTTTTGGCCATTCGTCCGACCCCGATGTTGCGGAAGCACTGGATGAACTGAAATCGTGCTGTCAGTTCCTGAAGATTCTCGGATCGTATCCGCGGTCGATGTAAGGGGCGACACAGAATGTCTTGTATCATTGATCGACTGGCAATTGTTGGGGTGGGACTGATCGGCGGTTCCTTTGCCCGGGCGCTACGCGAGGCCGGAGCGGTGAAATCCGTCGTTGGAATCGGCAGATCCCGTGCCAACCTTGAAACAGCTCTTTCCCTCGGGATTATTGACGAGATTTCCCAAAACCCTGCTGAGGGAGTTCGCGATGCCCAGGTGGTTTTTATCTCCATACCGGTCTGTACCATACCTGCCATGGTGCAAACCATCGCTGGCTCACTCGCTCCGGGGTGTATTGTAACCGATGGGGGCAGTGTAAAATCTGAAATTGTCAGGGAGTGTGAACGACTGACTCCACCGGGATGCTTTTTCGTAGGTGGACATCCGATTGCCGGAACCGAAAACACCGGTTCGGCTTCCTCCTTTGCATCTCTTTTTGTGGGCAAACGCTGTATCCTGACGCCATCAGAACGCACCGATAGCGGAGCTCTTGATACGGTATCGCGCCTTTGGCAAGCTGCCGGGGCCAATGTCTGCTCCATGGAACCGGGGCATCATGACAGGATTTTTGCCGAGATTTCACATCTTCCCCATGTCGTGGCCTACGCCTTGGTTCATGCCGTTGGCATGGCCGATGTGGAAGGCGAAAATGTCCTGTCCTATACTGCCGGCGGTTTTCGCGACTTTACCCGGATTGCCTCCTCCGACCCCGTTATGTGGCGTGATATTGCCCTGATGAACAGGGATGCCCTTCTGGCCAGTATTGACGGATTTTCAGCAAGTCTGGCGGAGTTGCGTCAACGGATTGATCAGTCCGATTCCCTGGGACTTGCCGAGTTTTTTACCATTGCAAAACAGTTTCGCGATGGGATCCTCTGAATTATTCGATGTAGATCGCATATATACACAACTGGAGTCTTTGTGAATTCCATCACCATTCTTAACCTGTCATCACTGAAGGGTGAAATAACCGTTCCCGGCGACAAATCCATCTCCCATCGCTCGATCATGCTGGGAGCAATTGCCAACGGTGTTACCACCGTGTGCGGTTTTCTCCGCGGAGAGGACAATCTGGCTACCATGGCAGCTTTCCACTCCATGGGAGTTCAAATTGACGACGATGGGCAGACGTTGGTTATTCACGGCAGGGGATTGCATGGGCTCCTAGAGCCGTCAGATGTGGTTGATTGTGGTAATTCCGGAACATCAATCCGTCTTCTGACCGGTCTGCTGGCGGGGCAGAGTTTTTTTTCGGTGCTCACCGGCGACCAATATCTGCGCAAGCGGCCTATGAAGCGTGTTGTTGAACCACTCAGCCGCATGGGCGCCCGAATTTTGGGGCGCGCCAAGGGAAGTCTTGCGCCATTGGCTATCAGTGGCGGCACCCTGAATGCGATCGGTTACGAGTCCCCGGTTTCAAGTGCACAGATTAAATCGGCGATCATGCTGGCCGGTTTGTACGCCGATGGCGATACGTCAGTGCGTGAGCCGAGTCTTTCACGAGATCATTCCGAGAGAATGTTCGGGCTGTTCGGCGCCTCACTGGAAACCTTTCATAACGGGGTGACAGTCAAGGGTGGCGTTGAACTCCAGGGACAGGAAATCAGGGTGCCGGGTGATATATCGTCGGCAGCTTTCTTTATGGTTGCGGCGCTGATAACGCCCCATTCGGAACTGTTGATCCGCAATGTGGGTGTCAATCCGACCCGCACCGGTATTATTGATGTATTGCGCTCCATGGGGGGTAGTATTGAACTTTTGAATGAGCGTGAGGAGTCAGCTGAGCCAGTGGCCGATATTCTGGTACGCTCCTCCCGGCTCAAAGGTGTGCGAATTGCCGGAAACACCGTTCCGCGGGCCATTGATGAGTTTCCTGTCATCTGTGTGGCTGCGGCCTGTGCGGAAGGGACTACCTCAATACGTGATGCACGGGAGCTGCGGGTCAAGGAGACCGACCGGATCGCAGCCATGGCTGTTAATCTGCGAGGGATGGGGGTTGAAGTTGATGAGTGTGACGACGGCATGGACATTACCGGTGTTGAGTGTTTAACGGGTGGCGTTGTGGAGAGCTACGGTGACCACCGTATCGCCATGTCCCTGTCCGTTGCAGGCCTCGTGTCGGCAGACGCAGTAACCGTTAATGACATTGATTGTGTTGCGACCTCATTTCCCACGTTTTATTCTTTGCTGGAGCAGTTTCGGACAGGTGCCGCGTGAGTCAGAAAAAACGGGGGCTGGTGATAGCCATAGACGGTCCATCCGGCGCCGGCAAAAGTACCATTGCGCACCTGTTGGCCAAGCGTCTCGGATACCTTCAGATTGACACCGGTGCCATGTACCGGGCAGTGGCCGTATTGATCAGTCGCACCGCTCTCGATCTTGCGGATTTGGATGCCGTACAGCGATTTTGCGCGGACCTTAATGTGCGTCTCGAGACGGTTGCGGGATGTCAGAAGGTTTTCGCCAATGGCCAGGAGGTCACCAGTCAGATACGGACTGCGGAAGTGTCGGTGATGACATCGCGCATATCCGCGCTCAAGCCTGTCCGCGATGCACTGTTGCTGGCGCAGCGGGAGATGGGGCGAGACGGCGGCGTTGTGCTGGAGGGGCGGGATATCGGTACGGTTGTTTTTCCCGACGCTGATCTGAAGTTCTTCCTGACCGCATCGCCTGAAGTACGTGGTAAAAGGCGTTATGATGAAATGATTGCCAGGGGCGAACAGGTAACGCTCCGGGAAACCATTGAGGCTGCTGTTCAACGTGACGCACAGGATACACAGCGGGACATTGCGCCGTTGAAACAGGCTGATGATGCCATAGCAATCGATTCATCGGACATTGGAATTGAAGATGTTGTTGACAGGATGGAGGCGTTTGTGCGTGAAAAAACAGCGCAACGGGAGTCTTATTCATGAAAGTTATCCTTGCCAAGCGAGCCGGATTCTGCTTCGGCGTCAAACGCGCCACCCAGATGGCTTTTGAAGCGGCCGGCATGGACAAAAAAACGTTTACCCTCGGCCCGATCATTCATTCGCCCCAGGTGGTCAACAAGCTGGAGGAAATGGGTGTCAAGGCGCTCAAAAACCTCGACAGCATGGACAGTGGCACGATCATCATTCGTTCCCACGGTGTTGCATCGGACGAAATATCGGAAGCCATGCACAAGAAGTTGGAAATTGTTGACGCCACCTGTCCATTTGTCAAAAAAGCCCAGGAGCACGTCAAGAGTCTCTCGGAAACTGGCTATGGCGTGGTTGTGGTCGGAGACGCAGACCATCCCGAGGTACAGGGAATTGTCTCCTATGGCGGTGACAAGGTCTTTGTGGTTGGGTCTGGTGACGAGGTCAAAAAACTGCCGATCATGAACAAGATCGGCGTTGTTGCCCAGACAACGCAATCTTTTGAGAATCTGAAGAATGTTGTGTCGGAATGTCTTCTGCGAGGGGGAGAAATCCGGGTTTTCAATACAATCTGTGATGCAACGGCGGTTCGTCAGGAGGAAGCCAAGGAGCTTGCCTGTCAAGTTGACAGTATGCTTGTTATTGGTGGATTCAACAGCGCGAACACCCGGCGGTTGGCCGAAGTCTGCGCAGAGCTCCAGCCATGCACTCACCATATCGAGACAGCAGCTGAAATTGATCCGGCATGGTTCAAGGGCGTTGCCCGGGTCGGTGTTACTGCCGGTGCTTCCACCCCTAAGTGGATTATTGATGAAGTGATGAGCACACTTGAGGAAATCAATAAAAACGATTGAAAAAGTTTCTATATATTGGTACATTAAATGCTTATGTTGTATGCGTGGAAATAAAGAGTAAAAGAAAACGTTCAGGGGGTATGGTTTAATGGTTGACTTCAAACGGCTCAACGCTGCTGACAACGGTGATTTAGAGGATCCGGATTCAGAACAGCAGAGTAACGAATTTGCAGAGCTTTACAATGAAAGCCTCAAAGAGAAGCCCGAGAGGGACAAGATCATAGAAGGAACGGTCGTGCGTGTTGACCAGGAAACCGTACTTGTGGATATTGGCCTCAAATCGGAAGGTTTTGTCCCTGTCGCCGAGTTCCGTGATGCCGATGGTGAGATTACCGTGAAAATTGGTGACCGCATCCGTGTTCTTATGACCCGCGAAGATGGGAAAAAAGGGTATATTCTTTCCAAAAAGAAGGCTGATTATCTTGCCGCATGGGAAAGAATCGGTGATGCCGGCCAAGAGGGCGGTGTTATTGAAGGTACGATTACCGCCCGCGTGAACGGCGGTTACAGTGTTGATATTTTTGGAGTTCAGGCCTTTTTGCCCGCTTCTCAGGTTGATATCCGACCTTCCTCCGATTCCGACAGCTACATTGGGCTTACCAGTAAGTTCAAGGTGATCAAGCTGAATCAGCGCCGCGACAATATCGTACTTTCGCGTCGCGTGATTCTTGAAGAAGAGCGCTCCGCTTCCCGTGACGTTACGCTTGCACAGCTTGAAGAAGGGCAGATCGTTGAGGGCGTGGTAAAAAATGTCACCGAGTATGGCGCTTTTGTCGATCTTGGGGGCGTTGACGGACTTCTTCACGTTTCAGACCTTTCCTGGGGAAGGGTTGGTAAGCCTGCCGATGTTCTCAAACCAGGCCAACCGATTACCGCAAAGGTGCTTAAGTTCGATCGCGCCAAAGGGAAAATATCCCTGGGTGTCAAACAGACCCTGCCGGATCCATGGCTCGACGTACCATCAAAGTATCCTCTAGAAACCCGTATCACGGGCCGTGTGGTCAGTTTGATGGACTACGGTGCGTTTGTGGAACTCGAACCGGGTGTTGAGGGATTGATTCATGTGTCCGAGATGTCGTGGACCAAGCGCATTCGCAGG
The DNA here is from genome assembly GCA_013377095.1 of Desulfuromonadales bacterium. GTDB lineage: Bacteria > Desulfobacterota > Desulfuromonadia > Geobacterales > Pseudopelobacteraceae > Pseudopelobacter. The sequence goes on along the minus strand of JACAAY010000064.1, from coordinate 6,527 downwards.
GCTGCGGATGTTCTGACCGTTGGCGATGAAGTTGAAGCGGTTGTCCTCGGTATCGACATGAATAATCGTAAAATATCACTTGGCCTGAAGCAGGCGGGTGAGAATCCGTGGATGAATATTGCTGAAAAATACTCCGTGGGGACAAAGATCGAAGGCCAGATTAAAAATATGACCGACTTTGGTATGTTCATCGGCATTGAAGATGGTATCGACGGTCTTGTGCATGTTTCTGATATTTCCTGGACCAAGCGGATCAAACACCCCGGTGACGTATATGCCAAAGGTGATATCGTTCAGGCCGTTGTACTCAAGGTTGATGTTGAAAACGAGCGCCTGTCCCTCGGTATCAAGCAACTTGAGCCTGATCCTTGGAGTGTTGCTCCTTCCACCTACCGCCCCGGCACTAAGGTGGTTGGAAAAGTGACTTCCTTGACCGACTTTGGTGTCTTTGTCGAGCTTGAAGAGGGTGTGGAAGGCTTGATTCACGTTTCTGAGCTTTCCCGCGAAAAAGTTCCTACGGCCAAAACGTTTGCAGAAGTTGGCGATTCGCTTGAGGCGGTGGTGTTGAGTTGTGACCCCAAGGAACGTCGCATTTCCCTCTCGATTAAAGCTATGCAGGCAGCTGTTGAGAAGGAGGAGTTTGAGCAATATCTTGGCTCGCAAGGTAAAGCAACTTCAAACCTTGGTGAGTTATTGCAGCAGGAAATGAAAAACAGAAACAATAATTAAGACGCGTTCCGCAGGAGAGATATAATGACCAAGAGCGAGTTGATTGAGAGAGTCGTGCAGATGCACGGTGAATTAAATATGAAAGTATCTGAAATGCTTGTCAATACTGTTTTTGACTCGATTGAGGATGCACTCAGAACCGGCGATAAGGTTGAAATCCGCGGATTTGGCAGCTTTACTATCAGGGAGCGCACCGGTCGAGAGGCGCGTAATCCCAAAAGTGGTGAGATTGTCAGTATCCCGGCCAAGAAGACTCCGTTTTTCAAAACGGGTAAAGAGCTCAAGGAACGGGTCAACTGTTGCTGATACGTTGCCTGGTTTTCCACGGGCTCACATGATATGCCCGGATGGCGGAACTGGTAGACGCAAGGGACTTAAAATCCCTCGACCGAAAGGTTGTGCCGGTTCGATTCCGGCTCCGGGCACCAAGAAATAATCCGACATAGTCCGATATAGTACAAAAGGCCCTGAGAAATCAGGGCTTTTTTGTTATCTATTGTCTTATGCAGTCCTATTTGGTATAGCTGAATCCAGAGGTTATGGAGTTACGTATAGGGTGGTAACTCCAAGTGCCAAGGTTGCGTAACTCCAAATGAGGGAGAAGGCCCATGCCTAACCCTGCAATCTTGTCAGATTTGTATTTGCGAAGGTAGGGTACATATACCTGCTCTGCGAGATCATCAGGTGATTCAATAAGCGCAAAGCTTGATGCATAGCGTATGGCCTGCATCTCGAATGCTTCCACACGGGCTTTACAATCTTTGGGGTCACGCTTGATCTCAATAATAACAATGCATCCCTCCGAATCAATCGCGACGAGATCACATTCGCCACCAAACTCATTTGGCACCTGTCGTCCGACAGGCAACAAACTCAATGCGTTATCATCTCCACTAAACAGAACGTCCAGGTTCCCATCGAGAAAAGCCTCGATATGATCCTCTTTCAGCTCTAAAAACCCAAATGTTCTTGCCTCCACAGGTGGTTCCATCACACTGATTTTTTTCCCAGAATCTATCAAAATTGAGACCAACTTGCTTCCCTCCATACTCCCCCCTGTTAATCGCGCCAATATACAAGCCAAAAATGACACATATAGTTATTAAACAGGCTCCTTATTAACACGTGTACAGGGTTTTTAACAGAGGCAAGCACACATATAATTCCCACATGAACGAGTCAATAACACTTAAACAACTGGTTGGCCAAAATATCCGTACTCTGCGGAAGGCGCGTGGCTTGAGCCAGGAGGAGTTGGGCGAGAAGGCCGAGTTGAGCTATAAATTTGTCGGCGAGGTCGAGCGTGGGTCCGTGAATCCAAGCCTCGATTCTTTGGCTGGCATTGCTGCTGCTTTGAACGTAGAGATTGTGAAGTTATTTGGCGATACGGATCAAATCGTTCTGACAGGTATTGATATTTCCAGTGTTCAAATTGCCTTGGCAACCATAAAGGATGTTCTCGATATAAAACTGAGCAAATGACTGGGTATACGATGCCCCACTTGGAGAGATCCTGGTGGGGCATTTTGTTATCATTTGCTGCGTTGGAAAACTATTTTTCAGCATATTTTGGGATCTTTTTGTACTGAGTCCGAAAATTCCGTAATAATTTTACAACACTTTAATATCATTGCTTATAACATGTTCCAACCAATCAAACGAAAAGGCCGTTTTGTTTCGTGTAATTCGTTTTTTACATTGAAAAAACTACGAACAAAAATTTTATGCGGTTTACCCAAGGATTAAGATTTTTCGGAAAGAATTGCTGCTGTCATCACATTTGGTTGAACCGAGGTTGCGAAGTCCGTTGTTGATTATTGGTTCCCCTGTTCTGTTGGAATGCCGTGTACGGCTCCACCAGGTTCTCGTGGCCGCCCAAACGTGATCGATGTGTGCCACAGTATGGCTCGATGCCTCAAAAGGAGCTTCACGGGTCGCCTGGGGGGGGCTGGGCGATGGCCGGCATTGTCGGTCACCAGCTTTCGTATGGGGATTACGGTTTCTGTCGTGCATAACTGTCTCTGTTGCGACAACTTTTGTCCTGCCGTAGTTGAGGGGGATTTTAATTGAGGTAATTGATTTTTTTCTCTACAGAATTCTTTACGTGAGATTCCGGAGGTGGCTGCTGTTTCTTTGTTAAATGGCATTGATAGGTATCAAAAACTCGCGATATCAAGTCATTTGCATTTCATTCAGATATGCTTTCATCATACGCATCAATTTTGTTCTCTGCTGTTTCTCTTCCTTCGACCAGTATCCATGCTTAAAATTCCAGTGATCCTTGCCTGAAGGTGAAGCGCCACCATGCATTCGGCAGCGCTTCTTTCCAGCCATTGGTTGGTTCTTACACGCAGTACCGGTGCGGGTTTTAGCACCACAAACAATAAGTGAATTTTCCGAATCGGATTTGGCTTGCATGGGGTAGTGCTCTGTATCAGACATCCCCCCTCCCTTTACCACCCCTGGTAGTATCAGTAATTACCGCTTGGCCGCCATCGCTGACATTAACCTGCTGATACTTTACAACCACCGTCTGGCGGTTGCCACGCTTGACCTTGTGAATCACCTCAAATCCTTTCTGGTAAGCATCTATGAACTTTGTAGCTGTGTTCAAGATTTTGAGTGCGACGACATCATCTCGGACTTTATTGGCCTTGATAACAAGGTTCATTGCTTCGGCATGGCAAACAGCCATCTGGTGCGCCAACATTTTTTCCAATGAATTTTCGGCGCCGATTGTATCTGCGGCATCTATGCATAACTCCTGGTACCCTGATGCTTCGGCAAGGATCAATCGATCCAGGCTGGCTGTTTGGTGGATGCTGTTGGGATGAATCAGCGTACTGGTAGGAGACCAGACATCCATGTCACCGCGTTCATATAAATCAGGGAGACATTCTCCAGCGACGACTTCATGCGGGACTGGTTCCAGTTCCTCTTCTGCTTTCTTGGAATAAACCTTGATATGAGCTTGGGCACCAGGGTCTCCGGGAAATTCTTCCTGTTTCTGGCGTGCCATGTGGACAGCCTTCTGGTAGATTACAGCATTCTGGCTTCGGTCTCGCATTTGACTACCTCTTTATTTTCTGGTTCAGTTTTGATTACTGGAAATGCGTCTACTGGTTTAAAAATGGAACACCACTCAAATGCCACTGTGATCAATACTGCACCTGTAGGAGCATTTTAACCAAAATCTCTGTACCGATTTTGCACCGAACATATACAAGCCATACATTCACGTTGTTTTTCCGCAACCTCTCAATGTTTTCAGATCGTTAAGAGCCTGTAGCCCACCCCATGATCTCCAGCGTTCTATTACACGGTACACACTGGATGTCCGACCCTGGCTGCGCAAACCGCCCTGTACAACGATGTCCACGAATCCGCGTAAAGCCAGGTCCCGAAAGGCTCGCATCGTAGTTGCACGAGAGAGCCCGAGTTTTTCAACTTCGGTGAAGGTCAAGTTGAACTCTCCTGCATAGGCGTCGCCGTTTTTCCAAGCTAGCATTTTATCAATCCGATGCAGGTGTAGTAGCAGAATAACTGCCGATGGCTGCAGATCTCGAAAAGCATTCGAGAGTAGCAAATCATCCTCGATTGGTACCCACGCACCTTTCACATATGGCCGCATGTAACTTTTTTTTCTATCCCTTCTTCCCATATCATGCTCCTGCCTTTTCGTGAGAGTCCTTGTCCCACAAAGTATATTCATCTCTTCGACAGCAACATGGACAAAAGAGTCATAAAGTCAAGCGGTTAGTTAATTCCCTTGTGATACTCCTACGCCATCTCAGATGGGACAGGATTCTCACAGGAACAAGTGTGGATAGACACACTTATCCCCGTGATTGCGATGTTACAGCGCTGCCCTGAACTTGTCGTGCATTGCTGCTATAGTTCTGTAGAATCCGTCGATCAAATACCAGAGCAATGTTGACGAATAGCATTCTATGTTTTCGATATAGGTCAGGTCGGCGTCTCCATCTTTAATCCACGCTTTCGCTGAATCATTCAATGTGCAGAGGTAGCCGTAATCCGGCTCACCGTTGATGATTTCCTTTGCCTGGGTCTCTCCGGCAGTGCGGGCTTCGGCTTCGCATGACTGCTTGCTTATTTTCAACTTCTCAATTGTTTCGAGCGACAACATTTTTCAATCTCCTTTGTGTGTATTGGTAATGGTTAAGCTCCTAAATCCCGTTGTTACAGCGCTTTCGGTTTTCGGCCCATGCTTTGGGTTGCGGTCGGCTATTCATGAGCCAGCCGTAAATAAATAGAAAAATCCTACCCTCTTTAGGCACGCCACCCTTAGAATTGGGGAAAATTGGAATATTTCCCTCGATTACTAGCCGGTTTTTCAAACACTGGGGCAAACTCGTCATAAGGCTTAGTACCGATAAACCGTAGTGTCTCGCGGTCAATCTCCATCTCCCAGCGGAGATTTGCAGGACCGTTCCGGTTTTTAAGTAGCTTTGAAAAGACCCTGTCGTCCTTGGCCCACATACCGAGCATGTAGTCGGCGCCAGCCTCGATATCGCCACCACCCTTGGCCGCGTCCATTTCGATCTCCACGTTTTTCGATGTGGAGTAACCACGGTTAACCTGGCAAAGAATTACCACCGGTACCCGAAGATCCTTCGCCATCCCCTTTATATCAGCGGAGAGCGCCGACACCTTATCAAAGAGCGATTTACCCTCGGCCTGCATGAGCCCCAGATAGTCGATCCCGACGCAGCCGATCTCCCCGTATTTGTGGCGAGCCATCTCCACGTATGAAGCGATGCGAGGAACCGACAGCCGGGACTTATCGCATACCAGAACCCGTTTGCTCCCGCGGGACATCAGAGCACTCTGGTGTGCTTGCGTATCGCCCGAGATGTAGTCGCGCTCCACTTGGCGCCCCGGCATGCCGCACTGCATCTGTACCTCTCGCTCGAAGACCTTCTCAACAGGCATCTCCAGAGAGAAGAAAAGCTGGTGGAGGTCCGACCGCTCGGCGTTCCCGTTCAACAGGTTCTGCAAGAGCGCCGACTTAAACGTCCCCGAATACGCGATGATGGTCATAACCTCGCCAGGAGCCACCCCTCGGATGGCGCTATCGATATCCCCGAACCCAGTACGGAACCGCAATGTGCCCACGTTCTGGACGTAGTGGGTATACTTTCGGATGCGATCGTCCAGGGTGAGCAGATGAGAGAGGGACTGGTGCGACGAATCCCCGGACAGAGACAGGAGATCGGTCTTTGCATTGTCCAGAGCCTCAGCCAGATCACACTGCTCGTCGTAGGCATTCGCCAGCATTCCCTGGGCGTTTTTGATCAGCCGGCGACGAAGAGACTTGTCGCGAACGATGGCGCAATAATGAGCCACGTTAGCAGCTGTAGGCACGAAGTCGGCCAACTCCGTCAGGTAGGAAGCACCTCCCACGGCCTCCAGCGCCCCAGAAGAATTGAGAGCCGCAACAGCGGTAATAAAATCGATCGGAGACTTCTTCTCATGCAAGGCACAGAAGGTGGAGTAGAGCAATCGGTGGGACTCGCGGTAAAAATCATCCTCGTGCATCAGGGTTTTGACTTTGCCCAGGCAATCGTTGTCGATGAAGACTGCCCCAAGGACAGACATCTCGGCGTCAATTGACTGCGGCGGAATTATTGGCTTCATCACTTACCTCCCAAAATTTCCAATTTTCAAACAGAACCCCATCAGGGGGAATCAGGGACCGGCAACGGCACTCGTGGACTTCATCAGCCGTAAGCCCAACCAGCACCTGGCGGGTTCTTTCAAAAGCAGGCCTGCTTCAG
>JACAAY010000063.1 GCA_013377095.1 Desulfuromonadales bacterium | reverse complement strand
ATATGAAATGGATTCGTACAAGATTATGGAAGTGGACTGATATAGCTTTAGTCAAGTGGAGCGCAGTTCTATTTGGAATGATTGTAGGAGCGTACCTATCAGATATTGTGAAGCAATATGCAATTGTGCTGATACTGGTAGCCTGCCTCCTAGCCATCAAGCCTTTGATATACTTCTTCAAGGACAGCGAGTAAGGCTATTCCTCCTGGTTATCAGGCTGGATATTGAGGATATAGTCACTAGCCTTCTGTGCCTGTGCAGCTGCATGGATCAGTAACGTCTTGTCATTCTTGAGAGCTTTGAGCCAGCCAGCAATATATGCAGCACTGTTGTTGATGGTAATACTCTCAATGCCACAATGACCACATAGGAATGCTGCACCCATTTCTGCTACCAGTTCCTCTTTGCTATATTCGTGAGATCCGAAGTAAGAAGGCTCAAGTATGCTCTTCCTGGCAAGCCTGTTGCTGTGGCCGGTAGCGTGACTAAGCTCATGGAATAATGTGGAATAGTATTCTTCTGGTGACAGGAAGGTATGTTGATGAGGGAGTTTGATGTAATCAAGGGTGGGACTGTAGCAAGCTCTGTTACCTCCGTACTGGATATCTGGCCTTAATGGCATGTTGGCAATGATCTCCTCTGCCCTGGTGATAGGATCGAAGATATTATGTGTCTCTTCTGGCGCTGGTGCCGGAATACCTTCAGTCTGCTCAATGTTGAAAACAGAATAGTACCTGAGCAATGGTATCTTGCCGGTGGTGCTGGTATCATTTAAAATGATATCGGCTGATTTATTGTCCAACCACTTCCAGAATATAACTGGTGTGCTCTTTGATCCCTTGATTACATGACCTCCCTTATCCTGGCACTGCTTGAAGGTAAGCCAGTACGGAGAGCTATACTGCTGACATGCCAACAGAAACACATTGACTCCCCTGTACTCCTTCTTGCTAACAATGTTCCTCGGGAAATTGCTCTGGGCGCTCCATGGTTTCCTCCAGGGTACTGTCCCTTGTTCTAATAGCTCCATTATCCTGTTGTTGATCATCTCGTATACGTTCACTGACATAAATCCTCCCTTAAAATAATAAAGGCGCAGTCCCTAATGGAATCTGCGCCTTCATGCTGGTGGTATATGCTGCCTACTCAACATCGGTAATATCTTCGTGTCTCCGGACTACAAGGATTCCATCTACACCTTCCTTTCTGCAATAGAGGTTGTCTTCATATGCCTTCCTCATTGCTGATGCTTTGTTTGCCAGCTTACTGGTTACTGTTTCTGTTGCGTTGGACGCCTTGCTGACTTGATAGGCAACTTCTTTTGATCCAATGGCTACCAGGTCTGACGCTGCTGATACTAAGTTCTTGATGTTCTTCCACATGTTACACCTCCAGGTGGCTTACTCAATTGGCAGGCTTCTTCGATTGGCTTGCTCTCGTAGCCACAAAAAAAGGACTGCTTTTTGGGCAGTCCTAATTTGATCTGTATATTTTTGGGAAAGTGATGGGCGGGGTGGGAAACTGTTGAAGAAGGGATGTTATGCTATATTACTTACCTGCTTATGGTCGTCTGGGAAACGATGCCGGGGGGCTGTGGTATGGATATAGAATAGTCTTTTAAAACATCGACTTTAAAATATATATAATAATTTACAATTTCAATATCAGACTTTTAACAGTCATAACAATTATCCTTTACAGGATTGGATATAGGCTGGCCATTCTTGGAAAGTTGTAAAGCCATATCCTCTTATTTTTACGCCCGAATGTTTATTCCGTTACACAGTCGTGATAAACTTGAGGAGTTCATTAGCTCTTTAAATTTACATGATTTTATAATTATTATGCTTAAACATTTTGACACTATCGTACAGTCTTAATAGGTGGTGGCGCATTAGATATTTTTCTTGGGTACGTTTCAGTGTTACCTAAAGAGCAAGTAGGGCATAAACCGTTATCATCAACAAATAACACATGTTCATTTTGGCATTTAGTACATTTAATATTACTGCTATAAATTGATTCGCTTATATTTGGATCAATTACCCTTATGAAACCAGGGTCTCTTTTGCTTGTATTAGTTGTTAAATCAATGTTAAACGTTTTACTTTCAAGCTTTGATATTTGTTTTTGCAATTCATTTATTTTATTACGGTGCTCTGCTTCACGCATTTTGAGCTCATCACTAATTTTTTGACCTGTTTTTTCAGCTTCTCTTAGCTTAGATTCAAATATTTCTATATCCTGTAGAGTTTGTTCCAATTCAAGTTCTTTAGCAGATAAATTATCATAGTTAATATTAATACTTTCAACGATGCCTGGAATAAGGTCATCCCACTCACGAGACACATTAGCTATATCTTTTTCAAGCAGATCAACCAAGTTTATTGTTTCCTTTTCATTGTTACCAACTTTAATTCTTGAAATAATGTTTCTTGATTTATATCTAATCAGAACTAGGCTTCTTACAGCAGAAACACCTTTTTTCCATAATATGGTGTTTCCAGTAATTTCCTTATATCTATCTGTTATCAACCCACCGAACACGCCTGCCGCCACAGTTGCTATGATCTGAAGTAAGTATATAATAGCTTTATTTTTTTCTTCAATATACACAGGGCTCGACAATCCAGCCAAAGACAATGACAAGAACAGCAATGTAATTGGGCGAAACACAATAGATCCAAATGCTTGCCATTCTTGTTTGCAGTACATAGTAAGTCCCTTTTCTGATGTTAAAAACAACAAGCTTATTGTCGTAACATATTATTTAACTAATATTTACAAGCAGCTTGATCATAATCAGTTGTATAAATCATTTGCGAAGGTGTGTAATTTAGCTATGGCTTTGCGTATGTTATTTGATGTGATAAAATGATATTTTGAGTAAAGTAGCTAATAACAGATTATAGCATAACTGCCTAGTCTAATATAAGCACCTTGCCTCAATCATCGTGATACATTTACTATTATACTACTAACAATATGATGACAAATATAATTAGTTGCAATATTTACTTAATATATCAATTATTTAACATAATATGTTGTGAAAAACAGAATATAAAACTAAATTTTGCATTATATCGTATCGTGATGTATTATCGTGAAGTAATTATTTGACCAAAATACTCTGCAAGATACTATCAATTTTATCTGCATACTCGTTAGCAGCATCTTCATAACTCAATGTTGAGTTATTAATATCATTACAAGTTTCTTCCAATGCTTTAATCCATTTAACGCTATTTGACAAGTTGAGTTCATTTGTTGAATACCATATTAAAGATTCAGATATACTATCAATAACTGATTCAAGATTATGTAATGTAATCACAAGATTTATCACATCTTTTATGTTTAATTTATTCTCAATCGACTTAATTATATTGCGAGAAAACTGTATGTATTTAAGAGCTCTAACTCTCTTTTTTTCTATAAGAGTTCCATGGTGATAATCAATGGCCAGATCACTAACATTAATTGCAAGTAACGTGTGATCAGCTAAAACAAGTGCTTTGCTACATTGGTGAAGTGAATTAATCAATTGGTCTGATACATCTGCGTGAGCAGGAAGTGTGAATAAAACGATAAGTAAGAATACCATTACTGCGTGTCTTAACATATTGATCATAGCAAGCAACCTTAATTTATCAATTTAGCAAGTAAAGGCAGTTTTGAACATTACTCACATAATATAGTTATAACACTTAACATTTATTTATTTTCGCACTGAATATTATTAGACTTATCATCAATATTGAGACCTATTTTAAAATATCATCCGGGTATTTACGATTGGTATTGCTTAAAATAAATATACTGTATCTTTATTTTAATTGTATCTATTTATAATAAATATTGTTGTGTTATATTGAATTATGTATTTGTGGATGAAATTGTTTTACTGTGTTTGGTTGCTATTTTTTACGTTCATTTGTGAGACACTTGTTGTAACATCGGTCCCAATCAAAATCATACATGTTGCCAGTTTTCTGACCGTATTGAATCTGTGAAGTATTGCAAATATCTTTACAGTTTTTCAACCACCACTCGTGCTTATCTTTAATGTCATGTTGACGAGCTTGTTTATCTTTATCAACAGAAACAGCTCCTGCAATCTTAAATACAGTTCTATACTCAACTATCTTCCCGAGTGCACCTTTCTTAACCAAAGATCCCAGCATTTTTTCACCGTGCTCTCCAATAATTGTTTGAACTGAAGATGGTTGTGTTGGAGCAAAAGGAACTGTTATTGTTAAAGCATAGATTCCTGGATTAAAAGGTAACCCCTTTTGAGTAAATGGCCCAGCATGGAATTGCCCACCAGCCACTTTAATTTTCGCTTGTCCACCATATGAACTCTCTTTGCGTTTGATTGAAACCATTAAGTCTGTATCATTCGGCAGGTTAGTTTTTCCATCAACAACAGGTTTGTCGCCACCCTTCACTTCAGTTTTTATAGAGACATCCAGGGCACATACGTTCGATACGGATAATATAATATAAACAATAATCGTTAGCCTCTTCACAGAATAACCTCCTGCCTGTATAGGATAACCACAGTAGCGTCAAAAATATGATAATCTACTTTAATATCCATAGCATGGTCCTTCACTAATTTGAAGGGCTTTAATGTTGAAGTTGGCTGGGTGATGAAACTATTGGTGGATTAGAGGTAAGACACTTCTTGGTAGGAGGGTTTTTACTTCTCGTGAGAGCCGTTATTATTGCAAGGGTGGCTTCCTCTGCTGGCTCACAGCTTCACAGTATAATCGAACAAAAATAATTTAAACAGACTGTTTTTTTAATATCAGGATGCTATATTCAAATCAGGAATGAGAAAGTCAAACCAACAACAAGGAGGTATATATCATATGGCGGATACTCCCCCCGGCTGGACACATAGATAGCATGCCTCATTGATCCGGTTGATACAATCGATCGGATACATACCCGAAAAGGGAACAAATACAATAACACAGAAGCCCACCTAACAAATTGGTGGGCTTTTTCATGTTCTGGATACCAGTTGTTGCTATTCCCCATGATGATCACATAGCTGAAATGAGGTATTATAGAGACCAATTGAGTGAACGTTCATTCAATTAACACCACTCTTATTTTGTAACCTCCTATATATCTTGATATTTATTTTAGATACCAACTTGGCATGCGTGATGCTCTAACAAGTATAGAAACACAAATGAAACAGGAGGAACCCAAAATGAGAAAGCTTATTACCACCATCGCAGTAACAGGGTTAATTTCAAGTATGCTGGTCAGCTCGGCCTTTGCAGGTAATCGTCATCTTGAAGTGTTAAATCCGCTTTGGCTTCCAGTAGCAATTCTTTCAACAATAGCTGCAACAGTAGCAGTCACTGCACCTCAACCGGTGGTCTACGAACGGCATGAATACTATGAACCAAGACAGAGAGTAATTTATGAAGAACCGTATTATCGGCATAATCATTACTATGAACGTGGCACTGTTGATTACAGCGATTATGGTCGTGATCGTGGATATGAAAGACCACAGTATCGTGAATACAGGTAATTTGTAACGGCCATCACTTAGCGCTAGCCACACACTACCGATATGTATAAGGACGAAAGACTACAATTTCACAGAAAGGAGATGAGGACAATGCCCTGGTACACTAACCACATTATAACAAGCAAGGTTTTGAACAGAATTGCCAGACACTACGGATGTTACGAACCTTCGGCACTCCAGAATCTCCGAACTGTTCTCGATAATGCCACGGAATCAATCTGGAGAAAGCAGGATCTTTACTATAAAACAGTCAGCAACAATAAGGTATGATTGGGATTTTTGGTGGGTTGGGGTATGAGGTGATTGCAGGTAGGTTATACATATATAGCTGAGAGCATAGATAGTTTTGGCCTATGCTCTCTTCGTTACCAGGACAATGGTTCATGGTATCTATATTCGAAATTTTATATATAAGGCTTCCATATTTGCCACGTAAGACGTTTTCTTAGTTTGCGAATAGGATGGGTAGGGTTTCAGGTTATTTAGTGGTTAGTGTGAAGGGCAATGTAACATTACTGGTAAGCTGGCAATTCTTCCATATATCACATATAAAAAGGCCACCCATCTCTGAGTGGCCTTTTTCATTTACTTGGCTGCTTTTGCTTGCTTAACTGGTTTAGCTGGAGCACCTGCACTTGCTGCTTTCTTCGCTGCCCTTGCCCTTGCCATTAACTCTCCCTGGCCTCTTTCCAGTGCTGCTTTCTTTCTCTCATCAGAGTAGTTCTTGGCAATCAATGGCTGTGTCTTGGGTATATTGAATTGTGCCCTGTATTCTTTATCTGTTATATGGTGAGCTTGGGTTAGATGTCTCTTGAGAGCCTTGAAGCCTTTGTTACATAGGAGACATATAACCTCATCATCTTTGAAGATCTTTTTGAAGTTGATCTTCTGTGGCTTGACTTCCTCTGGCTCCTGGGCTGGTATAGCTTCAGGGTTATTGCCAGCTTCAATATCCTTGAGGAAGCTGTATACCATCTGCATTTCTTTCTGGAATTCCTCTGTAGACATTTCTTTCTTTGCTGCTCGTGCTGTAATTATCTGTGCTGTGAGTTCTGTTAGGTTTGACATGGTGATGCTCCTTTGATCGATATGCGATCAATATAGCACTAAGCATAATAATTTAAAGCAAAATATTATATTATTACATCTCAAAATATACCCACATAAAACCGTACAGGTGTATTGAGTCAATATCTAACTGATTTCCATATAATGCTCTCTGTTTTATTAAGGTGGAATAACAGTAAGGCTCAACGCATTCGATTCTGATCCATTTATTGTGGCGGTGAAGTGCGTGGAAGTCGGGCTTGCAACAACATTATTCCTAGCATAAGCTTTTAATATAACAGTAGCTTGCCCTGATGAATTAGTCAGATATTGGTCTGTATGTGTTGACCACTGAAATATCCACGCAGGTGAGTTTGGTGGATGCAACATAAACAATTGATTTGAAGCTGGATACCCATTCAAGTCAGTAGCAGTTATTGTAAAAACAACATCGTCAATGCCATCAACTTTAAAAGATGTTTTGTCAGATTCAAGAATCACTACTGATGGTGAAACTTGTTCAGGATTTTGAAATGTTACCGTCACAGTGTTTGAAATTATCGATCCACTCGTAGCCGATATATCAAATGCTTCACTAGTATTCTGTATGGTAGGAGGGAATGTTGTACGAGTAACGTTAGGCTGGCAACTCAAACGAATTAAAGCAATACCATTTGCATCCGTGGTAGTTAGGGCGGATGTATTTCGTATTATCCCTGGTGCTACATTAAATACAAGACTCTGGAATGGCTTAGGTAAGCCATGATAGTTGCACTAACAACAACTATATCTGTTCCATTAGCAATAGCGTGCGTTTTATCTGCGACAAGTGAAACAGATTCATTCGTGGATAAGGTAGTCAGTGGGATTGACTTACCATCTCCTCCACAAGAGGAAACAGCACAACCTAAGAAAAATATAACAAAACAATATATTATTTTTTTGACCATATAGCGTCCGCTCAATTGTAATATATTTTATTTAATAACAACCAACATTTTCAAACACTACCTGATTTAGCATGGTATTTCCACACAATAATTTGTCATTTCCTGCTGTAAGGAATGCTCTCTCCAATTACCTTCCTATACGCTCTCTCCTGGGCTTCTGGGACTGAGTACCCACGTTTCCTATACAGATACACTAACCTACAGAATATCTTCATATCCTCAATGCCTAGATCCCGGTAGTCGTCCTTGGGTAATGTGCAGCAGAAAGATATCATTTTGTGTGCTCCTGTAGGGTGATGATCCTGGAGTGTAACACATGGTAGTGTCAGGATATGTCCCATCGGGTGTTATGTATTATAATGAGCGGGGTTCCGGTTCATTGCAATTCCAGTCTCGATATCTACCCAGACCAGGTCCCTGTATATATAATATTGTAATCAGTTCGGGTTGGTGTGACAGGCAGGCAGGACTGCTGGAGGGTTTGCTACTTTACTTGTTCACTGCTTCATATATTCCTCCTTTCAATTAGAAAGGCACAGCCTCCAACATATCAATAGATTCTTTTTTGTAAAACCAATCTTGGTCTGTGTTTGTTCAACAATATCAGCTTTGGCCATTTCTGCTCTATGCTCCTATATCTGAACCATCTGATAATATTTTGAGCTCAAACATTTATCTTACTGTTAACCCCTGCACTGCGAGTGATCCACTCTGAATGTCAAGACTTCCAATCAAAGTGGTGAGGCTATCAATATTTGAGGTAAAATCAGCATTATAACCACCTTTAAAGACCGTTGGTATCAGGACGGTTAATGGTTGTGTTTCACTAAATTCGATTGAACGAGCAAGTATTATTCCGTTAGCTGAATGTGCAAATGCATCAGTCAAAGTAGTATATGGTGTAGTGCCAATTCTTGCATTGTCAGCTTTTGTGAAAGTCGCTTTAATGGTCTTATCGGTATCAACTGTAACTGAACAATTACCACTAATCAGTGTACATGGACCACCAGACCATCCTCCAAAGATAGAATTTGAATCTGGAGCTTCGGTCAAAAGTACAACTGATCCAGTGCTATAGGTAGCAGAGCAATTGCCAGGGCAGGTTATTCCTCCACTATCACTGTTAATATTGCCTGCACCAGTGCCATCAATGGTCACACCTAAAGTTGGGAAAGTTATATTCACAGCGGCACTTGCTGGCAAAGAAACCTTTCCAGAGGCATCTTTTGCCCAAGCATAAAGAGTATAGACGCCTTTTGGGGTATTTGAAGGGAGAGTATAAAAAGTGGGAGGCAAAATTGACCAATTACTTCCATTAGCTGATGGAGTTGCTGTGTTCGCGGTAATCATATAGCCAGTTACATCAATATCATCAGTTGCAGTAACATTTATAGGTGAAATAGTTAGAGAATTCGATACAGCAGGGATCGTAAAAGAAGATATTACCGGTGAAAATGTATCGCTTATCGCAACATTACCTGACTGAATTATAACATTTTGACCAACAGCAATGAAGAATCCGTTACCGTAAGTTATGTCTTGCAACCAATCCGAAGAAGATGATCTATTTTTCCATACAATTCCATCAATTGAAGAGTTGATGGAATTACTTGAATCTATGGCAACAAAATATCCAGCCCCAAAAGCAATGGATCTGAAAAAGGTTATGTTTGGCAAATTAATAATACTCCAAGTAACAGCATCAACTGAAGTTGAGCTTACACCATTATATCCAACAGCAACGAATTTACCATTGCCAAATGCAACGTCAAATACATGGTCTGGTATTGAAAGAGAGTTAACCGTCCAAGTAATACCATCTGATGAGGTGCATATAACGGTTGAACCGAACACAGCAAACTTGCCATTTCCGTAAGCACATAAACTCAAGTTTTCGTTTGTTTTGGAAACCTGACGAATCCATGTAGATCCATCACCAGAAGTTAGTATTGCTCCATTTAAGCCACATGATATGAATTTACCATTTCCGTATGCTATTGATGAAATACCATCTTGACCTCCCAAAACAGTTCTGGTCCACGATATTCCATCAGAGGATTTGTAATAAACTGTATTACTCGTAAATATGTTGTAGCCTACCGCCACAAAAATGTTGTTACCATAAGCTACATCAATTAAATCATCATAATTGCCTTGAGTTTTATCAACCCAAGTTGCTGCGTTATCAGCAGAATAGAATATATAATTGTTATTATTTACACCGACAAATTTGCCAGCGCCATAAGTTATTGTTCTCATCCACGGTGCGCTATGAGAAGTCCAAGAGTCAATCGGACCGGAGAAAGAGTTTGTCACGTATAAAACAATCAAGAGGGCTTGTATGGCAAGCTGGATGAGTATTGCCCGTCTAATTTGGAGTGGTTTATAACTGGTAGTATTATTTTGCTCAATAGATGTCTTTAAAATAGCAATTATTTTAGTCATTGATACTTCTCCAAGGTAAGTTCATTTTTGAAGATTCAACACACTCGCTATTTCTTAGGTTGATTAGCTATGATTTGATCTTAAGTCTTATCATAGGTTGATTTCGATTTGATCATAGTCGTTTAGTTTCTTTACGGACTTGACCGTATTTCTGGCATCCCTGACAGAATACTCTTTGTTCTCAGCTGCTATATCGAGCACTGACTTAATGAATGATTGAAAATCTGGAACAGCTATCCTGTCCTCCACATACCCACCAAATCATTAATTCATTGCAATTATGTAGGCATATACCACTTGCCCCTTACAGTCAATTACAAACCATCAATCGAATAATATTTCCTCGCACCACATCTAGATATATGTTTTCTTTTGTGCTTCCAGGAGGACAAACCATTTCTTTCCGTAATAGTGATCCTGGAGCATATCACACTGGTCGGAGAGAATATGTCCCATGGGGTGTTGGTCTGCTTATAGTGGGGCGATTGGTAAATAAAGAGCTTTACAGTAAATAAGCTGTGTTGAGTAACTGGTATATTGACAAAGCAACATGTATAATGAAAAAAATTTAAAATTGTCACACCAAGCTCTCGCATTTGCGCTGTAACTTGTTTTCGACATCAAACCCATACCATGACCTACCCTTACAATGTAACACTGTCAAATCAACTAATATTTTAGTTCCACAGTTTAGCAAAGCGGGGCGCCTTTTGTTTTCGATTCAATTCTCGATATCTAACCAGACCAGGCTCCTGTATATATATATAGAAATCAGATTTGGATTGAGGAACACATCTGCCATACCCGACAATGGGCATCTGTGCACATTTCTGTAAAAAATATTTGTCATCAAACTTTTTAAAAGTCAGTTATTAACAGTAAAGGAACAAAATTGATTATTAGTTTTGAACCTGGTCATAATGGCTTTTTATATAAATTCCCCTGAATCAACCAGCTTGGGGCTGTCCTAACCGACAGGAAGCTGTACCGGCCTCGCAGTACCGGTCCAACAAATAAGCTGCACACTCCAGATCCAAGAAGTGTCCTAGAGATTCGTCTACAGGAGATAGGGGAGTTCAACTGTCAGTAAGCCATGAGCACAGTTGACATGCGGTAACACTAGACCTGGGCGCATATTCCTTTATCTGTAATGTGGTAATCACCACTCACCTGTTGCTATTTTACGTTTTATTTTTTTGAGACGTAAGGTACACAGGGAGTGGTGCGTCTAGAAAATGGTATTGTTATTAGTTATGTTACTTTTCATATAGAGTAAAATCTTATCAATAAGTTAGCAGAACGGCATCGAGCCGTTCTAACTTTGCTATATTAAGTTGATTTCAAGTTAATGCTAACATAAATTGATTTTATGATACTAACATTGTCAATGCGACATATCTTAGTTTTAACATGCAAATACCTTAGTAACAGCAATGTCACATTCATATCAAACATTAATATCAAAGCTAAATCTAACACCATGATATACACAAATTTACTTTGCTATGACATAAAACCAATTGCTTAGCTAAAACACAAACCACATTACCTCAACCAAGTCAAAACCATAAAAAAGGCTCTACATTTGCGTAGAGCCTTTTTTGTTAACTGAATATTAACTTACTTCACAATAGTGGTGCAGTTATATTATCAAACATCAGCTATATTAACTTTCTAGTATGATCTTGAATTTTGCTTGCATATTCAAGTCTGGCCTGAAATATGAGCTTTACCATTCCACTGTCATTATAGGTCAATTACATTCTTTAATCAGCTTGTGGGAATTGAACAGGAAGAAACGTCGCACGGATCTTTTCTGCCGATAAAGAGTGAGACCTAGCAACTATCTTCCAGAAACCAGTCTCTGAAACGAACCAGATTGGACAGCAACGATGTGCCCCCTCGACTGATAATTTGCACTTGTCATCATGGTTAAGATTCATCTCAGGCCATCGGTACATATCCTCCACTAGATGGTATTCATGCCTGGTCCCCATCAGATCACAGAGACTCCTTGATGATACCCAGTCCTTGCCGTCAGCATGAACGATCAGAGCGTTGTTGCTACGCTCACCAAAATATCTGGCTAATAGTTCTCTCATTTCAAACCCCTTAATCAAGAGAGAGGGGGCAAGCCCCTCTCAATGTTAGTGAGGATGTAGGCAATAAACCCTTAGGCAATTTCAGGTTCTTCAGGTGTGTGCTCAGGAACTGCAGGAGGGTATGCAGCGTTAAATAGCTTGGTAGCCCTGGCACCTGTGTTAGGGTCTACCATATGTTTGGTAAATCTTGCAGTGATGTACCCCTTGATCCAGTCAGCCTTATCTTGCGGAGAGGCACCAGCTTTGCCTTTTTCCTTATTCACAAGATAGTCCTTAAGGCCATTCCCCTGGAGCTGCCTGAAGATCTTTGAGACTCCGTCCTTATACGTCATAGCATCAAAAACGTTGTTCACCTTGCCGTCGTCGTTCATGAATTCGTCATCCTCAAGAACCATTGCGAGTGCTGCACGTAACATATTCTTTTTATTTTCCATTGTTGTTGGACCTCCTTAGACCTTACTTTCTTGTTGCACTATTTAGTGTTCCCACCACATAATACAACCGGTTAATGTGCTCTCCACGGTATCATTGACCTGCCCTGTCAACTGCGGGAACAGTTGATGGGGCTTCTTACTCTTGGCTATATCGGACTATTGCCATGCCACACCTCCTTCTCTTTGCACTGCATCAATAACCAAACATTAATCCACGGCTTGGACATAGTCAATAATTTATTCTGTATTTTCGGATACTTGCGGGAGCTTAATCTTGGTCGCAATAAACTCCCGCTATTCTACTGAAAGCAAGCCATATTGGCATTACTAATGCTATTAGAGTTAGGATGAAATAGTGTAAGGTGGGAATTTAGGAGAGATAGCCTTCAGACGATTGATTGATAAGCTTCTGCGCATTTTTAAAATGTTTTCTAATATCTTTTCTGCAATCCAGACGCTGTCTCTCTGGCCAATCTATAGTTCCTTCTATTTGGTCTATCTCATCGCCAAAAACGTCATCATCAATCGAACTATCTGGGGGAACTATATCTTTGTATCTATCGTAAATACCTAGACATTCTTCATAGATCTCAAACTTTTTTTCTGGCCTACTGTTTCCTTGGCCTGTAGTACTTTTTAATGCATCCTCTCCATAATTTAGTTCATACATCCTTTTTGTGTAGTGAGTTATATTTTCACAATACTCTTTGATATTTTCCTCTGCCTGCTCAAACGTACCATAAAGTGATAATTCATGACTGAATATGATTTTTGAGTCATTATCTTTCATATTGTACACATGTGGCATAGCTTGAATCCGAGAATTATCTAAGTACTTTTTAAGCAACAATGGATTAGGGTCATTGCTTCTAAAATAAAACTCATACAAATAATGATTATACCTATTTACAAAATTTATCTTTTTTGAATCATCAACTCCACCAATCTTAACACATGTAAAATATTGATCTAAGTTATACTGTGCTATTATGGAATTTAAATCACATACATAAATTCTAGCATGAACAAGTTTACGCATTAAGACAGCCTTGAATATCCTCACATCAATATTAAATACATTAATTGGATTACGATATACCTCATCACCAATTATAACCCTTTCAACTAAGTACAACATATCAGAATCTTTTACATCCTCAAAACCTACATGCATAAAAGCATTAGTAATGTCTTTTAATATTTTACTTTTCTTTTTAGCATTAGCTCTTAAATATTGCATCAAGAACCTTACCATACTAATCAAGACATTATTAAACCTATTAACACCATCTTCTGACAATTTATTTAATAGCGTATAATATTCGCGAACATCCAAAATCTTATCATTATCAACACACCTCGGGTCATAATTAGCAATGGTATACAATATCCTATTTATACTGGACACATTCACACCTCAAAGTTAACAATATTTCCACCTACGGATTACTCATCCGTAGCTCGTGTTATATTGTGTATTAGTATCAACAGCTTACACCAACAATACAACAATTGACGCAGATATAGACGCAAAAGCTGACGCAAAGTTGATGCAAGTCTCTGTCTATTACCACACTAAAGCATCTGTAACAACAGCAGGTTATGATTTTAATAAGACTCGGTCTGGAGAGTAAGGATCAGTCTTTATTGATCGTTACTCGGAAGAGCGAAGCATGACGAAGCAGATTAGCTCAGGAAGAGCAACAACATGAGGATGGCAGGGTAACTATGTCTTGGGGAAAAAGAGAGGGGTGCGGTCGTTCATTCGAGCAAACCAGACTTCAATATACAATAGCTCTACTCGGGGTAACTTATGAAATGAAAATGACCATGGGGTTTTTACTATCACACTTCCTTCTTGTCTGCCGATATAACCAACCACTGCAACTCACCACCAGCACCAACAATGTTTTTGATTTTGTAAACGAGAGCTGGCGGACGTGTGGCTCATAAACGTGTGACTTAGAGCCATTTGGTACTGGTAATATTCGTTTCAAAATAAATTCTGATCGCGTAAGAAAACTATTGAATGGTGATAGGTCCAACTGGTTGACTTGGAATTACTCCTACGACTTGAACTGTTGTTACCAGCATTGAACCAGACCCATTATTGCAACCTCCAGAATTAGACATAGATAAATAATTGATTTGAAAGGGGACTTCGTTTGATGTTTTATATAATGGCTGACCTACTGATGTCTTACCACCTTCTGCAAATATTCGCTGGTGGAATAGTCCTGAATTTGAATATTTAGTTCCACTGCAATTCGCTACTGTATAAAATATTGTGGAAGATGGGAATGCCCAAATGTTTTGAGAAGCATCCATTTCATATATATTACCATTTGCCAGAAAGAGGATATTTACATAGCTATTTCCTTGTCCCATATAAACACCAAGGTTTTTTCCAGCGCCATCAATAACACTTAATCCTGATCCGCCTTGTGGCCCTGTAGCTCCAGTATCACCCTTGTCTCCTTTTAGTCCTTGTGGACCTACAAGAGACACCCCTGCTCCCCAAGAACCAGCATAAGGCCCGTACAGCCTATTATTTGCAGTATCAATATAGAAATCACCTATATTAGCAACTATGCTTGGAGCACCACTGCCGCTTAGTATGCTCTTGCCATCTTTAGGCGCTGTTGTCATAACAGTACCATCTGGCAATGATACACTGTCGCTATTAACTTGAAATGCGCCATTGGCGGCACACACTAGTGACGGAACCCACAACAGTATCGCTAGACAACAGGCTGATATCTTGAGCATGCTAAATTCTCCCTGTGATGGATGACCTGGCCTCGAACATGTGTTTGAACTATAGCCTATCGTATCTGCCATTGGTAGCGGCCATATTACTTTTTTGCTTTAATACCGATGCATTGTCAACCTTGGTGACATGCAAAGTTAACATATTCATCTGTATACTCAGGAGCTTGGTGGATAAAACATGGCAGGGGTAATTACTGCTTGGGGTGCACATATGATTTGACGGAGGGTAGACTGTATTTATTGCATTATCACCACCTTGCGAATGACCAACCATGACATTCATCACCTTATCTGATCGTCTGCAGAAAACTCAATACCATAGTCCTGCTTTTCATAAGCTTCAAAACCATGATATATTTGACATTAAATACTAGAGTGAAGTGGTTTTGGGGGGCATGTTATGAACTCAATTACATGGGATGATCAATTTAATTCTGGTATTAAACTTCTAGACTGTCAACATCGAAACATATTTAATTGTATGACAGAGATTTCTCATGTCATTTCAGATTCAGACATAAATTGTGATTCTATAAACGGATTACTTGATCAACTCTTAATCCTTTGTAACTTACATTTTGAATACGAACGGATATTGATGGGTGAGCTAAACTATTCTTCGGTCACAATGCACAAAGATCTCCATGATTCATTTATCTCATCTATTGTTAGCTTTAAGATTGATGACAATCAGTGTCACACACTGAATTGCCTTAATGATTTCTTAACACTTAGACTTGATTTTATTACCATTTTACTTGATGAGTCTAAGATGCTTGCCGATTTTATTGAACATAAATCTAGCAATACTTAAATATTGCTGGCAGTTAAATTCAAGGCCATTTTTTCTATTCTGGCATATCAATATTAGAGTTTAATTGCCTCTGAGATTCCTACAGCATCCTAGGCTGATATCGCTTTTTATATCTACACTTCAAATACATAACATACAAAAAAGGCCACATCCGAAGATGCAGCCTCAAGAAACACCAACATATAAATAATTACTTAGCAGCAGATGCAGCGTTACTTAATGTTATCTACAGCAGCTTCAGCAGGAGTAGCTTCATCTTTCTTTACAGTTTTTTTATGATGATGTTTTTTATGCTTTCTGTGCTTCTTGATGTGTTTTTTAACTTCTTTTTTCTCTACCTTTACTTCACCGGCAGGGGTGGTAGTGGTAGTCTCAGTCTTGGTGTCAATCCTTACGTTCTCAGCGGCACAAACGATACCTGCAAAGGACAAAGCTACAAGAGCAGCAACGATAGTTGATAGAACTTTTTTCATATGTAATGCCTCCAAGTAATTTAGTACATCTTATAAGATGAGTCGCACAAACGTTTTTTTATACATACTCAACTTTACTATATTGCTATAAAATATATTCATTCATGTAAAAAGGCCACAACCGAAGTTGCAGCCCTTTTACAAATTATGAAATATAATTACTTAGCAGCAGGCTCAGCAGGAGTCGTTGTGGTAGTTGTGGTTGTTGCAGGAGCAGCTTCTTTTTTAACTTTTTTTGCTTTTTTAACTTTCTTAACTTTCTTAACTGTTTTTTTCTCAGTTTTTACTTCACCAGCAGGGCTTGTTGTGGTTGTTTCTGATTTCGTATCAGTTTTTACAACTTCAGCAGCACATACAACACCAGCAAAGGACAGAGCAACAAGAGCAGCAACGACAGTAGAGAGAACTTTTTTCATTGGTAAAACCTCCAAGTAATTTAGCAAATCTTGTTATTTACTTTGCACATTTTGAGCCAATTTTTACGGCTCATATAACCACCTGTAATTATGATTCTTTTAATTTATTTGCTATTAACAAAGAACACAATCCACTCCATATACTCTTTGATGAACCTCATATGAGGTATATATACGCGAATTACCCATTAGCCACATTCCACATAAATTCCTACCTCACAAACTATCCTATTGATAGTTCGATTAAATTCTCGTCCATAATCATCTGCATACTAATGCCATAATCCAGTTTTTTAACAGCTTCCAGAAGCACCCTTGGCTGATATCTCTTGCCGTACCTACCCATTGTCATTGATCCACTGTTAGAATGGCCCATTATCTCAGCAATGACCACTTCTTGAAGACCAGCTTGCTTAAGAGTATCGGCTACCGTATGCCTAAAGCTGTGAAATGTTTTCTGAAGATCCTTTGTCACATGCTCACGATTGAACCTCTGGAACCACTTTCCAAAAGCATTACTGTACCCATCAGCCTGACGCCGATTAAGATTCATCCACAACCTTGGACACCTACACTCTTTAGTTTCTTCGACATATTCAATAATTCCTATAGACAACAAGACTGGATGCACAGGAATCACCCTCTTACCAGATAACGTCTTAACCTTTTTATCTATTTCATCATTTACATTTATACACCATACCCCATCTAGTTGCTGTATATCCTCGACATAGAGCTGGCATATTTCATCCAAACGCATACCTGAATACATAGCAATCATAGGTATCCATAACCGTTCTGGTTTGTCTTTAATACGCGGAAGATTATCTACGATACTTTGCAGGTCTTTACGCGAATATGCCTTCCTCTCTTCATCTGGTCTCCTCTTTATGGATATTTTCATCTTCTCTGCGTAATTGATCTGAATTTGTCCTTCATTAACTGCATACTTGAGGATAGAGCTAAACCTGAAGATATGTTTATTTACTGTCGTCGTGCTCATGGGTGTGATCCCCGATATGTTGAGGACTTGCTTTACGGATTTGTTAGGATACATCTTGTATATGTTGGCCGGCAACCTACCCAGTTTATCTCTCAGGTCTAAGATGGTCTGCTTGTTTATTGCCCTAACCTCCATATCTCCTACGATATCAGTAATCAGCTTGCATGATCCAATGTTCTCCAACCTTGTTTTCTGCCCCCACTTTTTATCATGCTCTTTTACATATGCCTCCATCACCTCAGACAACCTCACACCTGCTGACTTTCTGCCTTTACGCTTTGGCAATAGCTCTGACACCATGCACATAACCTGATGGTCAGATAACAAACCACTACGAATAAGCCTAAAGACCCTTGATACATTGTATTCAAGGGTCAGGGCCTCTTCCTTTGCTGCGGTTCTATCATGGGTCTTTAGAGATTTCTTGATGAAGGTTGACGAAAAGAACTGCAGAAGATCTGTTGGGATACGAATAAAGAAATAATAGCGTCTATTACGAGTGATAAGGTGTGATGCTTTGCTCATGACTTACCTCATTAAATGTATACCAAAATGTATACCAGTTTAAGAGGTAGCAGCTAAACTACATATAATATCAACACTTTTTTATTATGGCGGAGGCACATGGGAATCGAACCCACCAGGGAAGTTTCTCACCCCCCTCACCGGTTTTGAAGACCGGGCCGCCCACCAGCGACGGACGTACCTCCCTGCGTATCAGACCATTGATCGTAATAGACACAAAACAGGGAAATGATCAATACATACTCAGGCTTCCAGCTCCCCGATCAGGCTGGCGACACTGCTGACATTGTTCTCCCGCAGCCAGAGCTCCATGCCCGCGGCGATCTCCTGGGCAGCAGAAGGGTTGATGAAACTGGCGGTTCCCACCTGTACGGCGCTGGCCCCGGCCAGGATGAATTCCAGCGCATCGGTGGCGTTCATGATCCCGCCTATTCCGATAATCGGGAGTTTGACCGCCCGCGCCACCTGCCAGACCATGCGTAGCGCAATCGGTTTAATGGCCGGCCCGGACAGACCACCGGTGATGTTGGCCAAAACCGGCTTGCGCCGCTGCAGATCGATTGCCAGACCGGTCAGGGTGTTGATCAGCGACAGGGCGTCGGCACCAGCGTCGGCACAGGCCTTTGCCATGACCACCACATCGGTTACATTGGGGGAGAGCTTGGCGATCAGCGGTTTGGAAGTGGCCTCTCGACAGGCCGAAACCACCTCAGCTGCGCACTTTGGATCGGTGCCAAACACAATCCCCCCCTGCTTGACGTTGGGGCAGGAGATGTTTATCTCCAGACCGGCTACCTCGGGAATATCATTCAGTCGCCCGGCCAGTTCGGCATATTCATCAACTGTACTGCCGAAGAAATTGACAATGGCCGGCGTCTTCACCGTACGCAAAAAGGGCACTTTGCCGGCGATAAAGGCCTCGATGCCCACATTCTGAAGACCAATGGCATTGAGCATGCCGCCCGCCGTTTCCACGACGCGCGGTGTGGGATTACCGGAGCGCGGCCGTAGCGAAAGTCCCTTGGTGACAAAGGCACCGATTTTCTCCAGATCCACATATTCGGCGAATTCCTGGCCGTATCCAAAGGTGCCGGAGGCGGTCATCACCGGGTTACGCAGGGTAAGCCCCGCCAGCTTGACGGTCATATCAGGATTCATGGCTTCACTCCCCCCAGCCCAGTTCAGCGGCCGAAAATACCGGTCCTTCACTGCAGACGCAGCGATAGTCGGGGGTTTCCGGTGTGTGCAGATGACCGGGTGTGACACATCCCAGACAGGCCCCCACACCGCAGGCCATGTACCCCTCCAGGGAAACCTGGCAGGGCAAGCCGCGCTGCGCGGCAATGGCAGCCACGGCCTTGAGCATCGGGTGAGGGCCGCAAGCAAAGATTTCGGCTCCGCTACCCAGCTGTTCCAGACGACTGACCAGAGCTTCGGTCACCAGACCGCACCGTCCCAGCGAGCCGTCCTCGGTAGCCACGTAACACTCCACTCCCAGGCGTTCAAATTCGGTGATACAGAGAATATCGTCCCGCGTCCGGCCACCGGCAAAGAGCCGCACCGGTGAGTGTTTGACCAACTCCCTGGCAAGCAGGTACAGCGGAGCCAGGCCGACCCCACCTCCGACAATAAGCTTCTCCTGGCCGGCAATTCCCAGGTCAAAACCGCTCCCCAGCGGCCCGAGGATATTCAGCTGATCGGTCTCGTGCAGGGTTGCCAGCATGGCGGTCCCCTTGCCCACGACATGGTACAGCATCTCGAAACAGGGCTGGGCAATAGCGCCGGCATGGGCAGGCGTATGGGTGGAAAGATCAAAAATGCCGAAGGGACGGCGCAGCAGCGGATCGATGCCGGAACCAACCCGCACCATCACAAACTGACCCGGACGGGCAGCTGAAAATTCAGGCGGCGCGGTCAGGCGCAGGCGCCAATAACCGGGCGAAACCTCCATATTGGAAAGAATCATTGCGGAGAACTGCATTAAAAAAACTCCTTATACGATGTGATGTTACCTCAGCACTTTTTCCATCAACAGCGCATCCTCTTTTCCCTCATAATACCCCTTTCTGACAAAATAGCGCACAAAACCGAAGCGCTCATAGAGCCCGATGGCTGCCAGATTGGATTCGCGCACCTCCAGCACCAGCTGCTCGGCCCCCTTCTCACGGGCAATGGCAATGGCCTGTTCCACCAGCATGTCTCCCACACCCCTGCCGCGTTGCCCTGGTGCAACGGCGATATCCATGATCTGGGCTTCCTCAAACAGAGACATCACACAGACATAACCGATAACCGCCCCGTGGCTGACGGCAACAGAGGGAAACGAGAGGTGAGAGTGGATTTCCTGCAGAAAATGCTCTCGTTTCCAGGGGGTGGGAAACGAGGCCTGCTCAATGAGCAGTACGTCATCCAGATCGGACGTTTCCATCGGCCGTATGGTCACTGCTGCGGGCTCGCACATGGAGATCATGATAGGCAAAAGCCCCCCTGATGTAAACGGTTTTCAGAGAGCTTAGACATTGACAGCATACTGATTATATGCATAATGACTATATCTTTCCATTGAGGTCACCACATCATGTATGACATTGAAAACAGCGTCGGCTTTCTTCTTTCAAAAGCCTACCAACGCGCCTGGGCGATCCTGCGGGAGGAGATCGACGTGTATGACCTGACTCCGCCGCAATTCTGCCTGCTGGCGTTTCTCTGGCAGCATAACGGCCTGACCCAGGCCGAGCTGGCCGAAAAGGGACAGATCGACCGCACCACCATTGGCGGAATGGTGGACCGTCTTGAAAAATGCTCTCTGGTGGAACGGCGACCACACCCCCAGGACCGCCGCGCCCATATGATTCACCTGACCGCACAAGGCAAGGAGCTGGAGGCCCCGTTGACGGATTGCGCCAAGCGCGCCCTGGCAAAAATCACCTGCGGCCTGAGCGAGCACGAGGTCAGCGAATTCAAACGGATGCTGGAGATCATGCGTGCAGATCGGAGGTTCTATGAAGTTCCATCGTGCTAACCTTGTTGTTGGTGTTGGTATCCTGTTCCTGCTGGCAACCAACTCATGGGGAGCGCAGCTGACCCTGAACGATTGCCTGCAAAAAGCCAGGGACAACCACCCCGGCCTGCGCACTGCGGCCTGGGACACCCGCATTGCCGAACAGAATGTCCGCCAAACATCATCCGCCTGGTATCCCCGACTGGACGCCCAGGCCGGATACACTGTACAGCAGGCCCCCCAGGCTGCAATCATACAGGGGAAAATTGCCGAAGTACAAGACGCCGATTACGCCTTTGGAGGAATTGCGGTCAACTATACGCTCTATGATTTCGGCAAACGGGAGGCACGCATTAAGCATGCCCGTTCATTAGCCGACGCAACATCCAATACCTTTGAGGCTCGCCGCACGGATGTTTCCCTGCAGGTGATTGAAACCTACTTCGGTATCCTGGAAACCGATAAACTGGTCATTGCGGCCCGGGAAGAAATCACCCAGGTGGAGCAGCACCGCCGCATGGCCCAGGCGCTCTTTGAAGAGGGTGTGGTTACCCGCAACGACATCCTCCAGGCCGAGGTGCGCCTGGCCGCGGCCCGTCAAAACCTGTTGGCCACCGCGAACCAGAGGGAAAACATCTGGCTGCGACTCAACTACCTGACCGGCTCTGCCCCATCGTTTCGTGCCGACCTGACCGAAGACAGCTCCCCGCTGGACAGCTCCCGTTCCCCGGCCGACGTAAACGGAGCCCTCACCCGGCGCCCTGAAATCCTGGCGCTGCGCCAGGGTGCCGCAGCGAGTCAGGCCGAGGTTCAGGAGAGCAGGGCCGCATATTTTCCTGAACTGTTCACTCGTCTGGCACTGGATTATGTCGAGAACAGCAAGTACCGCGAACAGACCATAATGTCAGCCACCGTCGGGCTCAGGATAAACCTGTTCGACGGCTTTGCAACAACCGCAGCCCGCGACAAGGCACTGCACAGTCAATCCCGCAGCCTGGACCAGTTGCGCCAGGCTGAGGCCCAGGTCCGGCTGGAAATCGACACGGCCGGTAACGACCTGCGGGTGGCTGGCGAGCGGATCAGTGTGGCAGAATCCGCCATACGCCAGAGCGAGGAAAACCTTCGCATAAACCGCGAGCGATACCAGGAGCGGGTCGGCACCGCCACGGAGGTGCTTGACGCCCAGACTCTGCTGACCCAGACCAGGACCGATTACTACCGGGCCCTGTTCGACCGGCAGGTAGCAGCAGCCCGCCTGAAGCGCGCGCTGGGAGAGCTGTAAGGATCGATATTGCCCGATGGAGGAACGTAAACCATGACGGAAGAGAAACCACAACCGGACCAGAGTCAACCGGAACCGGCTAAAAATGAAACAGCTGCCGCATACCCCAAATCCAACGGCAAAAAGCGTCGCGCCATGGTCATCCTGCTGGTGGCGGTGATCGTCTGCGGCTGGATCGGGATCGGCTGGTGGATCAAGGCCAAGACCCACATCGAGACCGATAACGCCTTTATCGAGGCCAAGACCGTGGCCCTCTCCTCCAAGGTATCCGGCACGGTCAAGCGGGTACTGGTGAACGACAACCAGTTTGTCAAAAAGGGCGATCTGCTGGTGGAACTGGATGAGGTAGACTACCAGGTTCAGGTGGCCAAGGCCGAAGCCGGAGTGGGTGTGGCGCAAAATGAGACCGGTGGTGAATACCTGAAAGCGGAGGGGGTGCGCGCCACGGTCCAGTCCATGAAAGCCAGGTATGACCAGTCCGAACTTGATCTGCGACGCGGTGAGGCATTGTACAAACGGGAGGTGATTCCCAAGGAACAGCTGGACAGGCTCAAGACCGCCCAGCGCGTTGCCGAATCCCAACTCCAGGAAGCCAATGAGGCCTACAAGCGTGCCCTGACCGAGGCCGGACTGGCCGGCAGGGGGGGCAACCAGGCCAAGGTGCTGCAACGCCAGGCTCAGCTGCACGAGGCACGGCTGCAACTCTCCTATACCCGTATCGTCGCACCTGCCAACGGCTACATCACCCGCAAGGGGGTTGAACCGGGAGCAAACATCCAGGCCGGTCAGCCGCTGATGGCCCTGGTGCCGCTGCAGGACGCCTGGATCACCGCCAACTACAAAGAAGGTCAGCTGACCCACATCCGGGCGGGGCAGAAGGTGGAGTTTACGGTGGACGCTTACCCCGGCAGGACATTCAAGGGCAGGGTCGACAGCATCATGGCCGGCACCGGCGCGGCCTTCTCGCTGCTGCCGCCGGAAAACGCCACCGGCAACTACGTCAAGGTGGTGCAGCGCATACCGGTCAAGATCGTCATTGACAGCAACAGCGATCCCGATCACCTGCTGCGGGTGGGAATGAGCGTGATACCGACCGTGCTGGTGGAGCGCTCAACCGCTGACATCCTGAAGGGATTGAATCCGTTTTGACAAGAGGGACAGGGGGACCGGCACCGGGGACCAGGGATTGGGGACCGGGGACCTTGAACAATGAACGTTGAACAACCGGCTATAAACAAGTGGCTGATCACCATCACGGTCATGCTCCCCACCATCATGGAGATCATCGACACCTCGGTGGCCAACGTGGCACTGCCCCATATGCAGGGGAGTCTCAACGCCGGCACCGATGAAATCACCTGGGTGCTGACCTCCTACCTGGTCAGCAACGCCGTGGTGCTCCCCATGACCGGCTGGCTGGCGCGGGTTTTTGGACGCAAGCGTTTCCTGATGAGCTGTATCACGATCTTCACCATCGCCTCGCTGCTGTGCGGTTCCGCCCCCACCCTGGCCATGCTGATTTTTTTCCGCGTCATCCAGGGAGCCGCCGGCGGGGCGTTGATTCCCATCAGCCAGGCCATCCTGATGGAAACCTTCCCGCCCCACCAGCGCGGCATGGCCATGGCCATCTTCGGGGTGGGCGCCATGTTCGGACCGATCGTCGGCCCTGCCCTGGGGGGCTGGATCACCGACAACCTCACCTGGCGCTGGATCTTCTATATCAACCTGCCCATCGGCATACTGGCCCTGCTGATGTGTACCTTTTTCATCTTTGACCCCGATTACCTGAAGCGCACCGCCCAAGCCATAAAAATAGACTATTGGGGGCTCTTTCTGCTCACCTCCGGCATGGGGGCGCTCCAGGTGGTGCTTGACAAGGGGCAGCAGGAGGATTGGTTCAACTCCTCCTTCATCATCACCTTCAGCGTCATCACCATCGTCTCCCTGGTAGCTCTGGTCTGGGTGGAGCTGACCCACGAAACGCCAATCATCAACCTGCGTCTGTTTAAAAATGTTTCCTTCTCGGCCGGCAACTTCATCATGTTCGTGGTCGGTTTCTGCCTGTACAGTTCCATCATGCTGATCCCGCTCTTCCTCCAGACCCTGATGGGATATTCGGCCACCGACGCCGGTATGGTGCTGGCCCCCGGCGGCGTGGCAACGCTGGTAACCATGCCACTGGTGGGCGCCGCGCTGCAGAAACGGGACGGCCGCAAAATAGTCTTCTGCGGCCTGCTGACCGGCGCCATGGCCATGTTTTTCATGCAGCGCCTCAGCCTGCAGGCTGCCTACGGGGATTTTGTCTGGCCACGGGTGGTGCTGGGCATCGGTCTGGCCATGACCTTTGTGCCGCTCACCACCGTCACCCTGGCCACCATCTCGCGCCAGGAGATGGGCAATGCCACCGGCATGTTCAACCTGCTGCGCAATATCGGCGGCAGCGTTGGCATCGCCCTGGCAGCCACCCTGCTCAGCCGCCGCACTCAGTTCTACCAGACCAGCCTGGTCAGTCATGCCAATCCCTTCAGCATGCTCTGGCAAGAACGCCTGCACGCACTGGAACAGGCCCTGATCAGCAAGGGAATCGGCATTGCCCAGGCCCACCAGACCGCCATTTCCATGATGTACGGCGCCGTCCGCCGTCAGGCCGGGGCCCTGGCCTTCAATTACGTCTTCTGGGTGATCGGCATCGCCTTCCTCTCCATCATTCCCCTGCTGCTGTTGCTCAAGAGAAACACCCACAGCGAAGAAAGCGTCGCACTGCACTAAGCACCTTTCCCGGTAGCCCAGAACATCTCCCTTTCCGAAAACCGCTCCACACAAGCAGGGCCGCTCCTGTTTCAGAAGCGGCCCTGTGTGATCCTGCTGGAACCGGAAAGGTTCAGAATTTGAACCTGAGCCCCGCAGTGCCATTATGGCTTTCGAATTTCATACCGCTTTCCCGTGAACCATCGCCATTGAAGCTGGCCCGGGAGGTTGCAAAGTAACGGTAGCCCAGATCCAGGGAGAGATGGCGATTAAGGGCGATTTCCAGACCGGCGCCGGCCTGGTAAGCAAAAACCGCGTCGTCGTCGGCATCGTACAGATTGTAGCGCACCCCCCCAAGTTTGCCGGAGGTATCACTGAGGTGCAGGGTGGCAAATCCGACGCCGCCGCCAAAGTAAGGGGTCACCGGCGAATCGTTGTGCAGATCGATAAATCCGTTTGCCATGACCGTATAGGCCCCCAGTGAACCATGCATGCTTCTATAGGTAGTTGAAGTACCCTGTTCTGTGATCGAAGCTATCTCCGCGTGTTTGTACGACAGCTCCCCCTCCAGACGAACAAAGCCGAAATCGTACCCGCCGCTGCCGCCGGCGCTGATACCGGGGTCAAACCTGACCCGGTCATTAAAGGTCTGATTGAAAAAGAAATCATTGGTGGACGCGTCCTGAGTGACGGGAGCTGCCCCGCCAATAAAAACAGCGACATAGGGACCCGGCCGGGGGGGAGCCGCGGAAGCGGCCGATGGAAGCGCCAGAAGTGCAAGCGCCGCGATGAGAGCAAGAAAACGGTTCATGGCTGTACCTCCTTGTGGTGCGTTTGAACGCATATCTGGAAAGAGCGCCTACCAGCCCTTTCCTTCCCAACAAAGTATAGCACCTTCCTGAAAAAAACCTACATATGGCACCCGGTGCGGTTGACATAACTTGACGGGATTTTTTTTTGTAACATCGCCATGACTGAAGGTAGCGATTGTCATCGCCGCGAAAAACAGGCACAATACGCAGCACAGGCTTTGCCCCTTTGGGCACAGGCTGCCAGAAGCAGCATCATTATTTCCAGAGGAGTACGCCACCATGATCGATGATGACGACATTGAAACAACCACCACAGAGGACAATGACGGAGAGAGTTTTGCCGAACTGTTCGAGCAGAGCTCGCAACAGAAGAGCGGCTGGCTTGAGCCGGGCCAGAAACTGACCGTACGGGTGCTGAAAATCAGCCCGGAATGGGTCTTTGTCGATTGTGGCCAGAAGGGGGAAGGGATCATCGACCGCAAGGAACTCCTTGACCTGGACGGCAACCTGTCCGTCAAGGAGGGGGACACGCTCACCGCCTATTTTCTCTCGTCCCGCCAGGGGGAGATGAGCTTTACCACCAAAATCGGTGGAGGAGCGGCCGGCAATGCCCAACTGGAACAGGCCTGGAGCAACGGTGTCCCGGTGGAGGGACAGGTGGAGAAGGAGATCAAGGGGGGCTACGAGATCAAACTGGGGGGCTCCAGCCGGGCCTTTTGCCCCTTTTCCCAGATTGCGCTGCGCCGTCTCGACAACCCTGAAGCGCTGATCGGTACCCGGCTGGCATTCCGCATTACCGGTTATTCTGAAGGAGGTCGCAACATTGTTGTCTCCCACCGCGTCCTGCTTGAGGAAGAACAGCAACGACTGCGGGAAGAAGCTTGGGATGGGATCGTCGAAGGGACAACGGTTAGCGGAACGGTCACCTCGCTGAGAGATTTCGGGGCTTTTGTGGATATCGGCGGACTGGAAGGGCTGGTCCCGCTCTCCGAGATCGGCTGGAGCCGGGTCAAGGATGCGGCTGAGGTTCTGTCCGTGGGTCAGCAACTGCAGGTGGTGATCAAGAGCATTGACCGGGAAAAACAGCGTGTCTCCCTGAGCATCAAAGACACCCTGAAAGATCCCTGGGATCTGGTGGCGGAGAGTTGCCCGGAGGGATCGTTCCAGAGCGGCAGCGTGGCGCGCCTGACCGCCTTTGGCGCCTTTGTGACCCTCCCCTGCGGCCTTGACGGACTGATCCATATTTCCCGCCTGGGGGGCGGCAAACGGATCAACCATCCACGGGAAGCACTCAGCGAGGGTGAAACCGTCGAGGTCAAAATCGAGGCGATCGACCGCGCCAACCGGCGGATCTCCCTGGCCCTGGCCGGAGCAGCCCGCGCAGCCGACGAGGAAGAGTCAACCATTGCTGAATTCCGACGCAAGACCGCCGAAGCGCCCAAGGGCATGGGAACTCTGGGAGAGATGCTGCAGGCCGGCTCACGGAGATCCAACAAGAAGAGATGATTGAATACCACTGAGACGGTTTGACATCGCGGCTGTGTGCGCTACAGTTCAAGCGAACGCACACATCACCTTTTTCATGAGGAGGCCATATGGGATCAAAGGGACGCGAAATCATTGGAATGGACGTGGATGAACTGCTCGACCTGCTGCGACGGGCCTACTGTGATGAATGGCTGGCCTACTACCAGTACTGGCTGGGAGCCAAGCTGGTCAAGGGGCCGATGAAGGACGCCGTGGGTGCGAAATTGCTCGAGCACGCCACCGAGGAACTATTGCACGCCGACATGGTGGCCATGCGCATCATCC
>JACAAY010000062.1 GCA_013377095.1 Desulfuromonadales bacterium | reverse complement strand
CGACTCAGTCTGGGCCAAAGCCGCCCTCTACCTGGACGGGATCAGCCCCGCCCTGGCCAACCTCTCCATCCTGCACAGCGAAACCAACGGACTGGAACTGTACAACTCATCATCCGCCATCAGCAACGGCCAGTTCAGCACCTGTACCATGAGTGCCCTGCGGGCCAGCAGCAGTTCCCGGCCGGCCATCACCGGAACGACTTTCAGCACGAACGGCGGGAGCGGCGCCTATACCCTGAGCATCGACGCCAACTCGGTCCCGACCTTCAGCAGCGTCACCATCTCCGGTAACACCAACCAGGGGATTGAAATTCGTGGTGGGAGACTGGCCACAAGCGCTCTCTGGAAAAACCTGGGCGTTACGGTTCCCTATGTGGTTACCGGTCATACGACCGTTGATGCCGGGCAGACCCTGACCATCGATCCGGGTACGACGGTCAAATTCGGTTCGCTGGTGGGGCTCTACGTTAACGGAATCCTCAGCGCCAACAGCACCAGCGGCAGGATCAGCTTTACTTCCCTGAAGGATGATACGGTGGGGGGCGACACCAATAACGACGGTGGCGGATCAGCTCCCGGTCGCGGCAACTGGCTGGGCATCTACCTTGCCCCTACCGCCGGGAGTTCAGTTCTCAATAACTGCGACATCAACTACTCCGGATCCGATAATTATAGCCAGGGTCTTGCTCTCCAGCCCCATAACTCTGTATGGGCCAGGACAGCGCTCTATCTGGATGGGATCAGCCCGCAGATCAGTGGTTGCCAGTTTTTGAACAGCGAAACCAACGGCATCGAACTCTGGAGCAGCCACGCAACCATCACCGGCAACACCTTTCAAAACATGGGAGACAGCGGCTATCCCCTCGTCTTCGACACCACCGACACATTCCCGGTCATGAGCGGCAACAGCACCTCCGGCTCCGGTAACAACGGTATCGCCCTGGCCGGCGGAGAAATCGGTGTCTCCGGGACCTGGAACCGACCCGGCGCGAACTTTCCCTACTACATAAACAATTCAATGAGTGTCAAGGCGGGCACCTCCCTGATCATCGACCCGGGGAACAGCTTTAAGGTTGGCTGGCTTAAGAGCTTCTACATCTACGGCAGCCTGAACGCTGCCGGTACGAACCCGCTCCCGATCCTATTCACCTCCTTCAACTCAACCCGCTGGCTGGGCATCTACGCGGCTCCCACGGCGAGCATCCCGGCCTTCAGCTACGTCACCCTCGACTATGCCGGAGCTGACAACTATGGGCAGGGTCTTGGTGTCCAGCCCCACGACTCAGTCTGGGCCAAAGCCGCCCTCTACCTGGACGGGATCAGCCCCGCCCTGACCAACCTCTCCATCCTGCACAGCGAAACCAACGGACTGGAACTGTATGGATCCTCTCCGGCAGTAACTGGCAGCCGTTTCGAGAGCTGCGCAGCGACTGAGCTTGTCGCCCTTGCCGGCTCCCGGCCCACGGTGAACGGCAGCAAGTTCATCGGGGGCGCCATAAATTCAGGCTTTACCGTTGATGTGACACCTACGCCGTCCATCAATGCTCGTAATAACTACTGGGGCGCGGTAAGCGGTCCCAACGATCCCTTGAACAATCCGGCTGGCACAGGTGTTTTTGTCTCCAATGGCATAGACTATGGTTCATTCAGGATAAATACAGATGTGCTTTTCAGCATTGTTTTTACTGGAACGGGGGGAGGGACGGTGACGAGCTCACCGGGCGATGCAACGTGCAGCTCAAGCACAGCGTTCTCTAAATCCGAGGGAACTGCCTATACTCTCTATGCCACGGGCGACAAGGACTCTCTTTTTGGTGGATGGTCGAGCGCCTGCAGCGGTTCTGGCTCCTGTAATATCACACTTTCCACGGATACCAGCCTGACCGCCACTTTTCTTTTTGTCAAACCAGCTCGGATTCAGGGAGCAACACCCCAGCCGTTCGATACACTCTCCGCAGCCTATCAGGCGGCTGGAAATGGCTCATATATCCAGCTTCGTGATTACGTCTTTAGTGAAAGCGGAGTTGTTTTCAATAGAATAGTTGGTGTGACAGTGGTTGGCGGTTATGACAAAACGTTCACCGCTCACAGCGGCGTCAGCGTGATCAAGTCGCTAACCATTGGTCTCGGTTCTGTTGTTGTAGAAAACATTGTGATTAAATGATTTGGTAAAAATCAGGGAAAAATGGGGCATGATCAAATGTCAACGTGAGGCGCTCAGCTGTCGAGCGCCTCACGTACTTTTTGCAGCAGGGTACTCTGTTCCAGGGGTTTGGGTACAAAGGTCAGGTTTTCATCCAGTATTCCGCGGCTGTTGAGGATGTCGCCGGTATAGCCGCTCATGAACAGGGCCTTTACATCCGGCCTGATCATTCTGATGCTGTCATAGGATTGCCTGCCGTTTTTCTTGGGCATGATCACGTCGAGAATAACCAGCTGGATCCGGTCAAGATTCTCCCGGTATTTTTCAACCGCATCCGCGCCATCCACCGCTTCGATCACCGTATAGCCGAATTCTTCCAGCACTGACTTGGTCAGGGTTCTCACCACCGGTTCATCTTCTGCCAGAAGCACGGTCTCCGTTCCCCGCGGAGAAATCTTTATTTTTGGCACTTCCAGTCTTTTGCTGCTCCCCGCGATCACCGGAAGATAGATTCTGAAGGTTGAACCTTTTCCCGGTTTACTGGTGACATGTATGTAGCCGTCATGCTGTTTGACGATTCCGTACACGATTGAAAGTCCCAGTCCGGTTCCCTTGCCGGTTTCCTTGGTGGTGAAAAACGGCTCGAATATCTTTTCCCGCACCACATCATCCATTCCGACGCCGCTGTCCGCAATAGAAATCACGACAAACAGGCCGGGCTCGCCGTAGCCGTGCGTACGCACGAATTCGTCATCCAGCGTTACCTGCTCCGTGCTGATGGTGAGTACTCCACCTTCGGGCATTGAATCGCGGGCATTGGTGACCAGATTCATCAAAACCTGCTCGATCTGCAGGGAATCGGCGTGGATGGTGCAGTCCGGGCCAGTGAGGACGCGAAGTTCGATGTCTTCTCGCACCAACCGTGACAACAGTTTTTCAGCCCTGCCGATGATTTCATTCAGGCTGGACTCTTTCAGGTTGATGATGTGCTTTCTGCTGAAGGCGAGCAGGCTGTTGGTCAGGTTCGCAGCACGTTCAGCGGAATACAGAATCTGTGTCACGTATTTACCCAGAGTCTCGTCTCCACCCAGCTTCATCTGCAGCAGGTTGCCATAGCCGATGATGGCGGTCAGGATGTTGTTGAAGTCATGGGCCACACCACCGGCCAGCTGTCCGACGGCATCCATCTTCTGGGCATGCCCCAGCTGTTCTTCCAAAAGCTTCCGGTCGGTAATATCCTGGAAATTTTCCACGATCACATCCCTGTTACCGACAGAGAGCTTTCGGGCGCTCTTGATGATCGGAATCAGAGTGCCGTCTTTTGCTTTTATGGCGGTCTCGCTATTGTCTATGCGTTCCTTGCCCAGGTCAAAAATGGGGCAATGATGCGGCCCCTTGGGACAGATAATGCCGCAGGGTTTCCCGATCAGTTCTTCCCGTGTGTAACCGGTCATCTGGCAGACTACATCATTGACCTCCTCAATGATGTAGTCATCGTTGACCGTATAGCTTCCGCCGGGGAGGTTGGTAAACAGAGAATGCCACTTCTTTTCCGCCATCATGCGCTCGGTAACGTCTTCAAGGGTTTCTATGGCGCCGATCAGGTTGCCCTTGGTATCCCGGAGAACCGCCGCGGTGAAATGAAGCCACTTGCCGTCATCACCCCATTTATGGAAAAAATCGATCGCTTCATAGGCGCCATCCACAAGACGTGACCTGCTGAATTTGTTGCCATACCAGAGCGGGATGGAACTGCTGTCCTCCAGGGCCAGCAGGCTTGCTAAAGTTGGTCGCTCCTCATCATAAAATGCCTTCCAGGCCTGGTCCGTTCCGATCACGTCCTGAGCGCTCGTTCTGCTCAACTGTTCCAGCGCCTTGTTCCAGTAGATTACCTTCAGCTCTTTTCCGATCACAAAAGTCGGAATCGGTGAGCCCTGGATCGTTGCAGAAAGCCTCTGCTCGCTTTCCCTGAGCGCCTCTTCACCCCGCAGACGCTCGCTGACCATCCTGTTGAGCGCGTCCTCGATATCACTCCATTCATCATGCCTGTTCAGCAGGATTCTGGTTTCGAGATCACCGCTTCTGATGGATTCGATACCCTGCAGAATTAGTTGCATGGGGCGGTGGATATTCCTTTCACTGAAGAAGATGGTGAAGAAACCGAGTGAGATGATCAAGCCGCCGGCGATCAAGAGGATGAATCCACCAGTGGAACGCATGACGGACGAAATATCCTTGCCCATGTTGCCGGCGGTCTGCGAGATGGTTCTGTCGGCAACCCCCATGGCGGTCTGAACATTTTCCTTATCGGTATTCACCAGGTTCAGGCGGTTGCGGAGTTCGTCCATGGCCTGTAAAAACTGCTGGGTGGTGGTTTTGTATTCTATAACGATTCGCATCAGCCGTTCGCCAAAACCTTTGATGGCCGGGTC
Organism: Desulfuromonadales bacterium; assembly: GCA_013377095.1. Classification (GTDB taxonomy): domain Bacteria; phylum Desulfobacterota; class Desulfuromonadia; order Geobacterales; family Pseudopelobacteraceae; genus Pseudopelobacter. The sequence goes on along the minus strand of JACAAY010000062.1, from coordinate 23,635 downwards.
GGAGGCGGTCAGGGTCCTGAGCCGCAGATGGAGGTCATCCAGTAGCACCAGGTTCTCATTGCCGGATTTTGCTTCGATGGCAGCGGGATGTTTAAGTCGCAGTTTGCTGTGCTGGATGGCTATCTGCAGCAACGTTTCACGGTAACCGGGGATGATGATGCTGATCTGCTCAAGGATGGAAACATCTTTTCCTTCACGGGCGAGGTTCACCAGCTTTTCGGATAACAGCCCCTCAAGCGCCGATATCTCTTTGGACAGCTGCTGTTCAAGCTGGTCGAGTTTCCGGGAGTAGCCATGTACCGTGGCGCACTGTTCAAAAAGTGCCTGCTGTGTGGAGGTGAAGTTATGTAGTGCCTGCTTGAGTTGGGGCGAGCTGACGTTCTTTTCCAGGGCATGCGCTTTTGCCGAAATACGGGCGGAAGTTTTCCGGAAATCATCATCCCGGTTGAGAAACGTACTGATGAGCAGATCGGTGTCGGCAAATACGGCATTCAGGTCTCTGCCCAACTGGGCATTTACTACAACCTGGTTCACATCCGTGTTGATGATCGTTCTGGAAAAGGTCTCAATGTCTCGAAAAGAGAGGAATACCGCAAGAATGATCGATGCAAAGACGATAAAAACCAGCAGATGCATGAGTATGAGTTTTTTCAGTATGCCGAGCTGTAAATTCACTCGCTCTCCGTATCCACCAGTTGCGTGCCGACCAGAAAGACCGGGCGGGGAACAATGCCGAGGGCTTTCATGACGGTGATATTCAATAAACGTTTGCCATGCTTGTTTCGAGATATGGGAATTTGGGATACCGGAGTACCCTGCATTGCTTGCAGCAGCATCTTTGCGGCGGTTGCTCCCTGCTCCTGGCCGGACTTGGCCACCGCGCACAACAGACCGGATTTGATGTTGAATTCGTTTATGCCGATGACCGGCTTTCCATAGCTTTGTGAGAGTGTCCGGAAGGCGTCTTTCTCAGACAGAGGCTTGCCGGACGCATCCAGCAGCCCTTCCATGGCTATTACAAATAACGCGTCACTCCGTTTTTTGAGCTCTCTGGTTACGACGAGCGCCTCTTCCAGGGTTTTAACCAGTTTGACGGCGGCAATCGTTGAAGGATAGGTGCCCGCTTCATGGCGAATCTGCTCCTGATAGGCCTTGCCGGTCGGGTTGTCGTTTGTCAGAAACGCAATCCTTCTTACCGAAGGCTTGAGTTGGTGCAGAAAGGCGATGGATTCCCTGAAGTGGGCGCGTTCAAGAATACCGGACACATTGGAGGCCGGAAAGCCATAGACTTCAGGTTCGGCATTGACCCCGCAAAACATGACCGGGGTTTTGACCCTGTCCTTGATATAGGGTACCACAAAAAGGGACACCGCATCGTCGTCAGCGGCGATTATTCCATCTGGTTTGAATTCGTAATAAACCTCCAGGGCTTCCCTTGCCTTGGCCGCACCCCCGGCAAAATTGTTTTTCGTGTTCATGTAGACATATTTGATGGTGGCGTTTTGGGCCAATTTAGCTTCGATTCCCTCCCGGATCTCCTTTTCCCAGGGCATTGATTCGTGGTAGCTCATAACCACAAGAACCTTATGGGGCGCAGCCTCAGCCGTACCGAGCGTCAGCATTGCAGTACCGATCAGGAGGAGAACGACAAACAGGTCAACGTGAATCTTCACTTTTCTTCCCCCACAAACTCGGTATCAATCAGAAAATAGGGCTTCGGCTTGATCTTGAGTCTGTTCATGACACTCACATTAATCATTCTTTTTCCATACTGATTGCGGGTTATGGGCAACTCTTTGACCGGCGTGCCGCCCATGGCTTTCAGCAACATTTTTGCGGCGGTTGACCCCTGTTCCTGGCCGGTTTTGATGACCGCACAGAGTACTCCGGACCTGACATTGAATGAATTTTCAGAAGTGGTCGGTTTGCCGAAGGCTCTGACTAGCACCGGCGTGACATCCTGTGTGGTAAGTGCTTCGCCATGCGCCCCTTTCAGGCCGTCCAGGGGAGTCAGAAAGAGCGCGTCGCACTTCGTTTTCATCTTTTTAACCATTGCAAGTGCTTCCACAAGTGTTCCGGGAAACCTGGCTTCCACAAAGCGCGCGGAATAACTGACGGACTCCTGGTGGATCTGTGTCAGGATACCCCGCGAGGAGGGATCGTTTTTCATGATGCAGCCAAAGGATTTTACCGAAGGGGAAAGCTGTTGCAGGAATGCCAGGGATTCCTTGATATGCACCCGTTCCAGAACCCCTGACACGTTTGTGGCGGGATAGCCGTAAACATCCGGTTCTTCGTTGACTCCGCAAAACATGACCGGTGTCGGAACCTTGTTCTTGAGATAGGGGACCACAAACAGGGATTGGGCAGCGTCATCCGCGGCAATAACGCCATCGGGACGGAATTCACGGTACAGATCATAAAACTTTTTTGCTTTTTCAGCGCCGCCGCCAGAATTGTTTTTTGTGTCAAGATAAACATACTTAAGGGTGCTGATCCCCGCCAGTTCGGCATCGATACCTTCCTTGATCTCCATTCCCCAGGGGTAGCTTTCATGGTAGCTCATGACAACCAGGACCTTATACGGCGCTGCCTCACCAGAGCGGGAAAACAGGCAGATAAACATCAAAAATAGTGCCGTAAGAAAAGCTATTGATCTTTTTCGGGACATCGTTGACCCTCCAGGTTGAGAGGTGCACTATTCCGCTATTCCTCGGTTTTCACCAACTCCGTGCCGCGCAGGACAATTGGTCGTGGCTTGATTCCCAATGATTTCATGACGGTGACGTTGATCATCCGTTTTCCTTCGTTGTTTGTGGTTATGGGAATCTGGGACAGCGGTGTGCCGGTCATGGCCCTGAGCAGCATTTTCGAGGCGGTAGCGCCCTGCTCACGACCGGACTTGACGACTGCGCACAGCAGGCCGTGGCGAATTTCAAAATCACCGACGCTGATTATGGGCTTGCCATAATGCTCCGAAAGTGTCTGGAAAATATGTTTGTAAGCAGGCTGGTTGTTTGCCGAGTCCCGCAGTGACACCATGGACAGCAGTATAAGGGCGTCGCTTCGACTTTTCAGTTCTTTTGTGACACTAACTGCTTCATCGAGGTTTTTTACCTGTCTGACGGGCAGCGATTTTGCCGAATACGAGGCCGCTTCCCGTTCGATTTGTCGTTTATGTATCTTTCCCATGGAATCGTCTGGCGTAATATAGGCAACTTTTTTTACCGAGGGGACCAGTTGCTGCAGGAGTGCGATTGATTCGCTGATATGGGAACGCTCCAGAATACCTGATACATTTTCGGCGGGATAACCATACTGACCGGCTTCACTGTTGACGCCGCAGAACATGACCGGTGTTTTTACCCTGTTTTTCAAATAGGGCACCACAAACAATGATTGAGCGTCATCATCGGCGGCGATAACACCATCGGGTCGGAAGCCCTGGTACAGTGCGTATGCCTTGCGTGCATATTCACTGCCCTGTGGGTAGTTGTACTTTGTGTTAAGGTAGACGTATTTTATCTGCGCCTTACCTTTTAGTACTGATTCTATGCCTTCCTTGATTTCACTTTCCCAGGGATTTGTTTCGTCATAACTCATGACGACCAGCACCTTGGGAGAGGATGCGATTACTGCAAGAGGTGGGAATGCTCCCAGGGAGAGAAACGACAGAATGATGATGGAAAAAATGAATTTTGAGTGAAGCACAGGCCCTCTCCCCCCTTATAAGATGTACACCCGCCACCCAGAAGCCCATATCAATTTTTCGAGTGCTGCCGGATATTTGGTGGAGGGAATATGTGGTGTATTGTATAGTTTTCACCACTTCATACGCTACAAAATAATTAAAAAAGGCGAGGAACGCCCATGGCGGAAAAGGTTTGCATCCTGTGGAGCGACATCACCTGTTTGACGGTGGATGCCGTTGTCAATGCTGCCAACTGTCACCTTTCGGGAGGCGAGGGGGTGGACGGTGCGATCCACTGGGCCGCCGGATCGGGTCTGGATGAGGAGTGCGCCGCACTGGGCTGGTGCGAAACGGGCGATGCCGTTATCACCGGCGGCTACAATCTCCCTGCAAGATACATCATCCACACCGTCGGACCGGTCTGGCGCGGCGGTGACCAGGGTGAACCTGAGCAGCTTGCCGGTTGCTACCGCCGCTGTTTCGAACTTGCACACCAGCATGGCATCCGGACCATCGCTTTCCCAGCCATTGCAAGCGGAATCTATGGTTTTCCCCTGGACAGGGGCAGCGACATAGCCATGGTTGAGGCCCGAATCGCCCTAGAGAAAAACCCCGAACTGGAACAGGTCTACTTTGTCGTCTACAGTGCCGGGGCGCGTAAAATCTACCTGCAGGCGCTTGACAGGATCTTCGGAGCATGATTACCATGGCTGGAAAATCCGGGAGGAACAGGGCTTGAACGAATATCTTGATCTCTTCATGGGCTACCTGGCCGTGGAAAAGGGACTAGCGGTCAATACCCGCGAGGCCTACAGCTGCGATCTGTCCCGCTACCTGGATTTTCTGGAGCAGCAGGGGAGGATCACGCCGGACGCGGTGACGCCGGGGGATATCGCCTCGTTTCTCATTGCGCTCAAGGATCACGGTATCGGGCCGCGCAGCAGGGCGCGCTGTCTCTCGGCCATCCGCATGTTTCACAAGTTTCTGATGATCGAGAGTTACTGTGATCTGAACCCCGCGGCCATCATCGAAGCCCCCCGCACCCTGCACAAACTGCCTGAATTTCTCGACCCGCGCGAGGTGGAACGGCTGCTGGTCGCCTGTGCGGGCACATCGGGTGAGAGTGTGCGTGATCTGGCCATGCTGGAGCTGCTCTATGCCACCGGTCTGCGGGTGTCGGAACTGGTCAACCTGAAGTTACGCGAGGTGAATCTGGACGTCGGCTATCTGATGACGGTGGGTAAGGGGGACAAGGAACGGCTGGTGCCCATCGGTGATTCAGCCCGTGCCCGTGTCAAAAACTATCTTGAAGCTGTTCGTTACAAGCTCGATCCCCAGAGCCGAAACATTTTTCTCTTCCTCTCCCGCCTGGGTGATGCCATGACGCGTCAGGCCTTCTGGAACATTATCAAAAAGCGCGCAAAAATCGCGGAAATCCGCAAGAATATCTCGCCCCATACCCTGAGGCATTCCTTTGCCACCCACCTGCTGGAAAACGGGGCTGACCTGCGCAGCGTGCAGATCATGCTCGGTCACGCCGATCTCTCCTCCACCCAGATCTACACCCATGTCACCAAAGAACGCTTGAAGCGCCTGCATCAGCAGATCCATCCGCGCGGTTGATGCTGAAATGGATTCACTGCTTCCAAAGCTTTCGATTTAAGCTGGATTCATATATTAACTGTTTGTTTTTATTGCTCAATAGTACCAGGTTGCCTGGAGTGTTGCTTCGTTTTTCGGCTCGATTACCCTTGAAACTCTGACTCGTTTCTTGTATATAAATAAGGTTATATTTGCCGGCCATTGCAGGCGCCGGCAATGCGGAACCAACGGCTTTGTTGTACTCTCTCGATAACACTCACATTTCGCTTCGGCGCATGTTCAACCCGCACTCTCTGGAGTCCATGTGAAAATATGTTCGCTTGCCAGCGGCAGCAAGGGAAACTGTCTCTATCTGGAGAGCGGTGACACCCGCGTGCTGATCGATGTGGGCCTGTCGCTGCGCGAAACCTTGCTGCGCATGGAAGAACGTGGCATCGATGCCGCCGGTGTTCATGCGGTGCTGGTGACCCACGAGCACATCGATCATCTGCGCAGTGTCGGTTCTTTTGCCCGCAAATTCAAGATCCCCGTTGTCGCAAGCCACCTGGTTCACCGCAAGAGCGAAAAACAGCTCAAAAAGACCTCCGTGGTTGAGTTCGAATCCGGCTGCTCCCTTACCTTCCGCGATGTCCGAATTGACCCGTTTCCCATCACCCATGACGCCTGCGACCCGGTCGGATTTGTGGTTGAATCACGGGAAGGGCGTTGCGGTTCGGCCACCGACCTGGGCATCGTGACCCGTCTGGTGACCGAGAAACTGCGTGGCTGCCGTGCGCTCAACCTTGAATCGAATCACGACCTGGAGATGCTGATGAACGGCCCCTATCCCTGGGAGCTGAAACAGCGCATCAAGTCTCGTCACGGCCATCTCTCCAATGAGGATTCCCTGGAGCTGATGTTCGAGCTGGCCCACGCCGGTCTGGAGACACTGGTGATGGCCCATCTGTCGGAAATCAACAACCATCCGGACCATGTGGTCCGCACCACCGAGGCCTTTCTGGCCGAACAGAACGTCTGCTCCCCGACGGTGATTATCGGTGATCAGTTCAAGGCCAGCCGGGTGGTTGAGATTTAGTTTCTAACCGACTAAAATGCTTGGATATTTAAATAGATCTGAAGAAGTATCTTACCTACTGCAAGGAGTTTTACCCAATGATCGAACGTTATTCCCGTCCTGAAATGGTTCACATCTGGACAGCCCAAAACCGCTTCCGGATCTGGCTCGAAATAGAGACCCTGGCCTGCGAGGCCCAGGCAGAACTGGGCGTGATTCCCAAGGAAGTCGTGCCGGTGATTCGCGCCAAGGGCAACTTCGACATCGCCCGCATCGACGCCATTGAGGCCGAGGTCAAGCATGACGTGATCGCCTTTCTGACCTCGGTCTCAGAATATGTGGGACCCGAGGCGCGTTTCATCCACCAGGGCATGACCTCGTCCGATGTGCTCGATACCTGTCTGTCGGTGCAGCTGGTTCAGGCCGGTGATCAGCTGCTGAACGATCTGGACATGGTCCTGGCGTCAATCAAAAAACGCGCCCTGGAGCATCGTGATACGGTCTGCATCGGACGCTCCCACGGCATCCATGCCGAACCGGTTACCTTCGGCCTCAAGCTGGCCTCCTGGTATGCCGAGATGCAGCGCAACCGGGTGCGACTGGCCGCTGCCCGTGAAAACATCGCCACCGGCGCCATTTCCGGAGCGGTCGGCACCTTTGCCAATATCGACCCCTACGTTGAGGAGTATGTCTGTGAGAAGATGGGGCTCAAGCCTGAGCCGGTCTCGACCCAGATTATCCCCCGCGACCGCCACGCAGAGTACTTCTGCACCCTGGCCCTGATCGCCTCGTCCATGGAGCGCATCGCCGTGGAGATCCGCCATCTGCAGCGCACCGAGGTGCTTGAGGTGGAGGAGTTTTTCAGCAAGGGACAGAAGGGCTCCTCGGCCATGCCCCACAAGCGCAATCCGGTTCTTTCCGAGAACCTGACCGGTCAGGCCCGCTATATCCGCTCCCTCTGCATCCCGGCGCTGGAAAACGTGGCCCTCTGGCATGAACGCGATATCTCCCACTCTTCGGTGGAACGCTACATCGCTCCCGACGCCACGGTGGCCCTGGACTTCTCCCTCAGGCGCCTGAACGGTCTGATCGACAACCTGGTGGTTTATCCCGAAAACATGCTCAGAAACCTGAACCAGATGAAGGGGCTGGTCTTTTCCCAGAAGATTCTGCTGGATCTGACCCAGGCAGGCGTGTCGCGGGAGGATTCCTACCGCCTGGTCCAGCGCAACGCCATGAAGGTTTGGGAGCAGGGCAAGGATTTTCTGACCGAACTGCTGGCTGACCAGGAGGTGGTTGGAGCGCTGGGTGAAGAAAAGATCCGTGAGTCCTTTGATCTCAATTATCATCTCAAGCATGTCGCTACCATTTTCAAGCGGGTGTTCGGTGCTTAGCAGACTGTTTTCCATACTGCAGGTGTTTTTCCGCCCCCAGGAGAGTGACGGAACCCTGCAGGTGTGGGCCAAGGAACTGCTGGTGGCACTGCTGATCCTGACCGCATTCTGGTTGCTGGCCCAACTGGTCTGCTGGCTGCTGAACAAATGGGGACGCAAGCTGACGGTTCTCACTAGAACCGATCTGGATGACCGCCTGCTGCAGAGGATTATTCCCCATGTTTCACGGTTGCTGACCATGCTGGGGCTGTATCTGGCGATGCATTCACTGCCGCTGCATGAAAAGCTTGTGGTGGTGCTGTCCGGCATTCTCTATGTCATCCTGGTGGTGGTCTTCTTTAACCTGGTCTACCACTCCCTGGATGAGATGATGCAGTGGTACATCGCCGGCCAGCGTGAGCGGAGTGATGCCCTGATTTCCCGCCAGATGCTGCCGGTTGCCGAAAAGCTGGCCCTGCTGTTTCTGATGGGCATGGCCCTGATCATCATTCTCAAACACTTCAATTACGACATTTTCTCCATCGTCACCGCCCTGGGGATCGGCTCCCTGGCCATCGGTATGGCTGCCAAGGATACCCTGGCGCACATGATCTCCGGTTTCACCCTGATGCTGGACCGCCCCTTCAGAATCGGCGACCGTATCCAGCTGTCGGGTGGCCAGACCGGCGATGTGCTGGATATCGGCCTGCGCAGCACCAAGATCATGACCCTCAACAGCCAGATGCTGGTTATCCCCAACTCGGACCTGTGCAACTCCATGCTGATCAACCAGGCCTTCCCCGATGTGCGTGCCAAGGGGCGCATCAACATCGGCGTGGCCTATGGCAGTGATGTGGAACGGGTCAAGCAGGTGCTGGTTGAAACGGCCCTGGAGGTTGGGGAGGTGCTGCGCGACCCGCTGCCCGAGTCCTACTTCGTGGCCTTCGGCGAATCGTCCCTCAGCATGACCCTGTTTTTCTGGGTTGATACCTATGAAGTTCTGTTTACAACTACCGACAGGATTAATTCACTGATTCTTCGCCGTTTTGCTGAAAACGGCATACAGATACCGTTCCCCACCCGGACGGTAATTATGGATAAAGGACTGGACTGATATGGCCAACAGAATAGAAATTGCCCTGAAAGAGGCGGTTCGTGATGCTCGTGGTGAGCGGATAAAGCGGGAGATCGAACATTTTTTGCATCTGACCATCGATGAGGTGCGTACCATCGATGTGTATACCGTTGATGCCCGGCTTTCGCGCGAACAGCTGAAACAGGCTGCCGAAGGTCCGTTCAGTGATCCGGTTATCCAGCTCTGGAGCATCGATCTTCCCCTGGCCACCTGTTTCGATTTTGCCGTTGAGGTCGGTTTCCGTCCCGGCGTGACCGACAACGTGGGGCGTACGGGGCGTGAAGCCGTGTCCTATCTGACCGGACAGCCCTTTGCAGAAGGGGAGGGTGTCTACCATTCGGTGCAGTACCTGTTGAAAGGCAGCCTGACCGAGACCGATGTGGAGCGCATCGCCACCGGGCTGCTCTGCAATACCCTGATCCAGCGCTACGCCATACTCCCTGCGCGGGAATTCATTGCCAAACGGGGCTTTCCGGTGACGGTTCCCAAGGTGGCCGGTCAGGCCAAGGCCGAGGTTCTGGAAATCGACCTGGAAGTGTCCGACGACGAGCTGATGCGCATCAGCAAGGAGGGGGTTCTGGCCCTGACGCTGGATGAAATGAAAATCATCCAGACCCACTATCGGGATGCCAAGGTTCTGGAAGAACGGGCAAAGGTCGGATTGGGTTCAAAGCCGACCGATGTGGAGCTGGAATGTCTGGCCCAGACCTGGTCGGAGCACTGCAAGCATAAGATCTTCGCCGGCACGGTGCAGTACGAGGACGAAAAGGGCAACAAGCAGGAGATCAAATCCCTGTTCAAATCATTCATCCAGCGTACCACCAAAGAGGTCCGCGAGAAGATGGGCGACAAGGACTTCTGTCTGTCGGTGTTCAAGGACAATGCCGGTGTCATAAAGTTCAACGACACCCACTCCCTGGTCTTCAAGGTGGAAACCCACAACTCTCCCTCGGCCCTGGATCCCTACGGCGGGGCGCTGACCGGCATTGTGGGGGTCAATCGCGATCCATTCGGTACCGGCAAGGGCTCCAAGCTGATCTTCAACACCGATGTGTTCTGTTTTGCCGATCCGTTTTTCTCCAAGCCGCTGCCATCGCGTCTGCTGCACCCACGCCGCATCTACGAGGGGGTCGTGGAGGGGGTGGAGCATGGCGGCAACAAGAGCGGTATCCCCACGGTCAATGGTTCGCTGGTCTTTGACGAGCGTTTTGCCGGTAAACCGCTGGTCTTCTGTGGTACGGCCGGAATCATGCCGGCCGAACTGGGTGGCGAACCCTCCCACGAAAAGTCCATCGAACCGGGTGATCTGATCGTGATGACCGGCGGGCGCATCGGTAAGGACGGTATCCATGGCGCGACCTTCTCATCCGAGGAACTCAATGAAAATTCTCCGGTCACCGCGGTGCAGATCGGTGACCCAATCACCCAGAAACGAATGTTCGATTTCCTGATCCGGGCCCGGGACAAGGGGCTCTACCGCTTCATTACCGACAACGGTGCCGGCGGCCTCTCCTCCTCCATCGGCGAGATGGCCGGCGAATGCGGCGGCTGCCGCATGGATCTCTCCCTGGCGCCGCTGAAATACCCCGGCCTGAATCCATGGGAAATCCTGATTTCCGAGGCCCAGGAGCGCATGAGTTTGGCTGTGCCGCCGGATCAGATCGATGAGTTCCTGGCCATGGCCCGGCGATTCGGCGTGGAAGCCACCGTTCTGGGAGAATTCACCGACAGCGGTGTGTTTCACATGCAGTATGGCGAGCGGACCGTGGCCTGGTTGCCCATGGAATTCATGCACGAGGGGTTGCCTCCCCTGCAGCTTCCGGCCAAATGGACTCCGCCATGGCACGAGGAACCGGAACTGGTCTGCAGCGGCGACTACAACGCCGACCTTCTGGCGCTGCTCGGCTCACTCAATGTCTGCTCCAAGGAATCGGTGGTCCGGCGCTACGACCATGAGGTGCAGGGTGGCTCGGTGGTCAAGCCCTTCACCGGCGTGGCCAATGACGGTCCTTCCGATGCGGCCGTTGTGCGACCGATCCTGGAATCCTTCGAGGGGGTGGTGACGGCCCACGGCATCTGCCCGCGCTACTCGGACATCGACACCTATCACATGACCGCCAACGCGGTGGATGAGGCGCTGCGCAACTATGTTGCCGTGGGCGGTTCGCTGGATCTGGTGGCCGGACTGGACAACTACTGCTGGTGCGATCCGGTTCTGTCGGAGAAAACCCCGGACGGTCCCTACAAGATGGCCCAGCTGGTGCGGTCGAACCAGGCGCTCTATGATGTCTGCATGGACTATAACCTGCCGCTGATCTCCGGCAAGGACTCCATGAAAAACGACTTCTACGACGGCACCACCAAGATCTCCATCCCACCGACCCTGCTGTTCTCGGTGATCGGTAAGATCGAGGATGCCCGCACTGCGGTCACCATGGATGTGAAACGTCCTGGCGACATCGTCTTTCTGTTGGGCAAGACCGGTGATGAGCTGGGCGCATCCGAGTACCTCGCTCTCAAGGGGCAGATCGGCAACCGGATTCCGCTTGTGGATACCACCAAGGCATACAAGCGCTATCAGGCCTACCACAGAGCCGTGCTGGCTCGTTCGGTGGCTTCCTGCCACGATCTGTCCGATGGCGGTCTGGCCGTGGCTGCTGCTGAATCGGCCTTTGCCGGTGGATTCGGCCTGCAGCTGGACCTCTCCCGCGTGCTCTGGAAAGGGGATGCGGCTACACGGAACGACGTTGCGCTGCTCTTCTCCGAGTCAGCCTCGCGCCACCTGGTCACCGTGCATCCCGAACAGCGCGACCAGTTCGAGGCGATCATGGGCGGCAACTGTTTTGCCTCCATCGGTGTGGTGACGGAAGAGCCAACCCTGATAATTAACGGCCTGTCCGGTGATGTAGTTATCAAATCCGGATTGGCGGAGATGAAGGAAGCCTGGCAGGAGACGTTGCGGGAGCTGTAAGTTCAGAGGGTGGTTATTCTTGAACGGATGATTGCCTGGTGATAGACTAAATCACGTTAGTCTAGTCTGGGGGTGTGTTATGCAGTCCGTCAACATTCACGAAGCAAAAACCCACCTTTCCCGCTTGGTTGAGGATGCGGCCCATGGCAAGTCGTTTATCATCGCCAAGGCCGGCAAGCCGATGGTCAAGGTGATACCCTATTCCGCCGAAGAACAGACCGGTATGGGGCGACTTGGCTTTATGTCCGGTGAAATCAGGGTTCCCGATGATTTTGACCAGATGGGAACAGAATTGATTTCCGCCCTGTTCGAGGGAAAGGATAGATGAGACTGCTTCTTGATACCCATGTCCTGCTCTGGGCGGCAGGAGAACCGGAAAAGCTGTCCAAGACGGCTCGCTCCCTTCTGGTGGATGAGTCCAATGTCCTGTTTTTCAGTTCGGCGAGTATCTGGGAAATCGTTATTAAACGTGGCCTGGGACGGGATGATTTCAAAGTTGATCCGCTCCGTTTGCGGAAGATGTTGGTAACGAATGGATATACGGAAATATCCGTAACCTCGGATCATGCTCTGGCGGTAGACGGATTGCCTCTGTTACACAAAGATCCATTTGACCGCATTCTTCTGGCCCAGGCGCGTAGCGAAGGTTTCTCGTTGGTTACTTCAGATGAACAACTCATGAAGTACGGCGAGGGAATCATTAGCGCATCTGCCGATACGCAATCTGGGTGCGGTACGTAATGCACTTGCGGAAAGCAGTCTGCCCATTCTGGTGGACATCCAGGACTGGGCGCGAATTCCGGATAGTTTTCGGGAAGAAATTGAGCGCACCGGGGTTGTTGTTTTTCCCTTGCAGGGGAACTGTTGAGCGGCATGATTTAAAAGTCTGAATTCGCCAGTGTCTGCTTGCATAAGCATGAATATGCCACAGGTTGTTTTCAAAATCGCACCTCACCAAGTTTTTTGCTTTTCATGTTCACGGTTTAAGTATCCAAAATGGCGAGATTGCCGTGTCTGCTCAATTAACTGATTGGCAAACGAAGATTGTAAATGATCTTATCCTTAGTGACATACTGATGGCCAAGGTATTAAGCTAAACAACAATTGATGAGGCGCCGAGGGATCAAGGTCAAGCTCAAAAACGTCTCAGGAAAGGATCAAGCAATGGCCGAACGCAAGAACACGAGAAAACTCTCAACCACTAACACCAAACAGGAGATGCTGGACGCCTATAACGACCTCCTAACACAAATGGAGTCTAAACGGGAGTCTGATGCAACGCCGGAGCAAAAGGTTGCCGAGAAGGCGGTGAAGCAGGTGGTTGAGGTTGCCGATGCCCTGACAACGGATGGCATTATCCGCAACATCAGCGATCTCAAGGTCGAGGTGGGCAAGGTGCTGGCAGACCTCTCCGATCGTCTTGAGCAGGAGGCGGGACGCTATTCGTCGGTAAAACGGGCGATTGCCGAGAAGGAAAGTGAACTGGCCGACATTTACGAGATCCAGAAGGCCGCTTCATCGCTCTCCGCGTTGATCGAGGCGCAGAACCTGAAAAAAGAGGAATATGAGTCTGACATGGCTAGCCGCAAGGAGGCTCTCATCCGCGAGATCGACGAGACCCGCCAGGAGTGGCAGAAAGAAAAGGCCCAGCGCGTTGCCGAGATGAAGGAGCAGGAGGCGGTTGAGGCGAAGAAGCGGACTCGCGAAAAGGAAGAATTCGAGTATAACCTCCAGCGTGAACGGCAGACGGTGCGGGATGAATTCGAGAAGGAAAAGGCTGGCCTCGCCGAAGAGAAGGCCCTGCTCGACCGTGAAATTGCCCTGCGGCGCGAACAGGCCGAAAGGGAGTTCACTGAGCGTGAACAAGCCATTGCCCGCCAGGAACAGGAACTGGCCGATCTGCGCGCACAGGTGACATCTTTCCCGAATGAGCTTGAAACCACCGTTGCCCGTGAGGTAAAGCTGGCGGTGGAGAGGGTGAAGTACGAGGCGGAGACGAAACTGACCCTGGCTGCCAAGGAGTCGGAAGGGGAGCGGAACGTTTACGAGGCGCGCATCACCGGGCTGGAGACCAAGGTGAAGGAACAGGCCGAGCAGATTTCCCGGCTCACGACCCAGACCGAGAAAGCCTATACCCAGGTGCAAGATATCGCAGTTAAGGCGGTGGAGGGATCCGCAGCCAAGGCAGTTGCTCAGCAACCGCTGCGTCAGGGAGAGTAGGCGCGAAGACAATGTCCACCTCTATCCACGATACCCTCAAGACCGTCTTCGGTTTTGGCTCGTTCCGTGCTCCCCAGCAGGAGGTCATCGAGCAGATTGTGGCTGGTGAGGACGTGTTTCTGGTCATGCCGACTGGTGGCGGCAAGTCGCTTTGCTACCAGATCCCGGCTCTGCACCGCGAGGGGGTGGCTGTCGTTGTTTCGCCGCTGATCTCGCTGATGAAGGACCAGGTGGACGCGCTGTTGGCCAATGGTGTGGCGGCTGCTTGCTTTAATTCATCCCTGTCCCCCAGGGAAGCCGGACAGGTTTCTCGACAGCTGGAAAAGGGCGAGTTGGATCTGCTCTATGTTGCGCCGGAGCGGTTGATGCAGCCGGAATTTCTGGAACGGTTGGCCGGCTTGAAGCTGGCGCTGTTCGCCATCGACGAGGCTCACTGTATCTCCCAGTGGGGGCATGATTTCCGGCCCGATTACGTCAAGATCGGCAGGCTGCGCGGACTCTTTCCCACGGTACCCCTGGTGGCCATGACCGCCACGGCCGACCCGGAGACCCGTCGGGACATCATCAGGCAGTTGGGGATCGAGCAGGCCAGGGTCTATGTGGCCGGTTTCGACCGCCCCAACATAACCTATACGGTCATTCCCAAGCAGAAACCGTTGGCGCAGCTGCTGGCCTTTCTGAAGACGCGGCGGGATGAAGCCGGTATCGTCTATGCCCTGAGCAGGAAGCGGGTCGAACAGGTGACCGAACGTCTGCGGTCGGCCGGATATGAGGCGGCGGCCTATCATGCCGGTCTCCCGGATGAGGAACGCAGCCGGGTGCAGGATGCCTTTCGTCGGGATGACCTGCGCATCGTGGTGGCAACCGTGGCCTTTGGCATGGGCATCGACAAACCCAATGTGCGTTTTGTGGTGCACTACGATCTGCCCAAGAGCGTGGAGAGCTATTACCAGGAGACCGGCCGCGCCGGGCGCGATGGCCTGCCGTCCGAGGCGCTGATGCTGTTCGGTATGGGCGATGTCATGACCGCCCGCTCCTTGATCGAAAACAGCGACAATGCTGAGCGGGTACGCATCGAACTGCAGAAACTGAATGCCATGGTCTCCTACGCCGAAGCGCTGACCTGCCGGCGTCGGGCGCTGCTGGCCTATTTCGGCGATCAGCGCGAACATGACTGCGACAACTGCGATATCTGTAACGATCCGCCCCAACGGTTCGATGCAACGGAAGCGGCAAAAAAGGCGCTCTCCTGCGTCTACCGGGTTGGTGAACGCTTCGGAGCCCGGCACGTGATCGACGTGCTGCGGGGCGCCAAGGGGCAGCGGATCCTGGAGCTGCGCCACGACAAGCTGTCCACCTATGGCATCGGAGCAGATCTCTCGGTTGTTGAATGGGACAACATTATGCGTCAGTTGATCCATCTGGGGTATCTGGTGCAGGATTTTACCCGCTTCGGAGCACTGGGACTCTCTCCGGCGGCGCGCCCGGTTCTTAGGGGGGAAACGCAGGTAATTCTGGGACATCCTCGCGACATCATCCGGGTTGAAGAAAAAACGTCACGGCGCGGCCTATCCGGAGAGGGCCCCCATGGCGCATTGTTCGGGTTGTTGCGGGCGCTACGCAAGCAGCTGGCCGATGCGTCCGGCGTGCCGCCCTTTGTGGTCTTTTCCGATGCAACCCTGGTGGAGATGGCCAGGGCACGCCCCCGCACTGAGCAGGAGTTTTTGATGGTGAGTGGTGTGGGCAATCAGAAACTGAAACGCTACGGCACCCAGTTTCTGAACGTCATTGCCGACCATGGGCGTTTGGCCGGGGAGCAGGCACAGGTGGGCGATTACCTGGAATCGCACCCCGATCTTAGCGATACCTTGCGCGGCACGCTTCTGTTGTACCGGGAGGGGCTTACCCTTTCCCAGATGGTTAGCCGGCGCGGTTTGAAGGAATCAACCATTGCTGCGCATCTGGAAGAGCTGGCTGCCTTCGGGCTGGAGATTGATCTGCGCCGCTTCGTGGATCAGGATAAGCTGACCTTGATCGAAGCGCGGCTTGCTGTTTTGGGGCCTGTCAGTCTGTCTGCTTTAAAGGAAGGGTTGCCGGATGACATAACCTATACTGACCTGCGATTTGCGCGGGGGGCCTGGAACCATAAAGCTGATTGATAGAGTGCTTTTTTGACTCAATTGAAGGGGAGTAGCTATGGGCGAAATGAAGTTCAGCAGAAACTACCGTGACTGCAGCGTCAGCCATGGTACCGGCGCGGGATTCCAGTTTGAGTTCTACTGCGAGAGGTGTAATGATACCTGGAGAAGCGCATTCACTCCCTACCGAAGCGCGCAGGCATCGGAATGGATCGGTAAAGTTGCCGGTTTCATCGGAGGTGTTTTTGGCGGGGCAGGCCAGGTGGTTGACGGTCTGGCCCAGGCCGGATGGGGCGAGGCCCGTGACAACGAGTTCGCCAAGGCCCTGGAACAGGCCAAATACCATTTTCACCGTTGCGCCAAATGCCAGAGCTATGTCTGTGATGCCTGCTGGAACACCCACAACGGGCTCTGCCTTGAATGCGCTCCCAGCGCCGAAGTGGAGATTGAGTCCGCCCGTGCCCAAGGCAAGCTGGAGAGGGCTGGCGAACGTGCCCGCGAAGCGGGTCAGCAACAGGCCGAGCTTCTGGATGTGGTCCAGGAACGGCAACTGGTCTGCGCAATGTGCAAAACCGAAACAAGAGGCGCCAAGTTCTGCCCCGAGTGTGGTTCTAAAGTCATGATCACACGTCCCGCCTGTCCCTCATGCGGAGCAGACACCAAGGGGGCCAAGTTCTGCCCCGAATGCGGAACCAAGATAATCTGATGCTCACTATTTCAACACCATGGAGAAGCTAGATGCGGAAAACACGCGCGATCGTCATCACCGGCAACGGCACCAACTGTGAGATGGAGGCGGCCCACGCCTGCCGTCTGGGGGGCTTTGACGAGGTGGTTATTGCCCATATTGCCGAGATTCTCTCCGGAGAAATCAGCCTGGATGATTTTCACTTCCTCAACCTTACCGGAGGATTTCTGGATGGCGACGATCTGGGCAGCGCCAAAGCCCAGGCCAATCGTCTGCGGCATGCGGCGGTGGCCGGTTCAAACGAGAAGCTGGTGGAACAGTTCATCCGCTTTATCACCGACGGCAAGCTGATTCTGGGGGTCTGTAACGGCTTCCAACTGATGGTCAAGATGGGGATTCTGCCCGGCCTTGATCATAATTACCTGACCCAGTCAGTGACGCTTACCCACAACGACTGTGGCCGTTTCCAGAATCGCTGGACCTATCTGAAGGTCGATCCTAAGTCGCCCTGTGTCTTTACCAGGGGCATTGTCAGGGGCATTTACCTCCCCATGCGCCATGGCGAGGGAAAATTCATCTGCGATTCCGAAGAGACCCTGAAGCGTATCGAGAGTCAGAATCTGGCGGTCTTCAAATATTCCGGTCCCGACTTTGCGACCCCGACCATGGAGTTCCCTCTCAATCCAAATGGTTCCCAGAATGGCATTGCCGGAATCTGTGACTCCAGCGGTCGTCTGATGGGGCTGATGCCCCACCCCGAGGCTTTTGTACATTATACCCAGCACCCGCGCTGGACCCGGGAGGAGTTGCCGGAAGAGGGGCAGGGACTGGCGCTGTATAAGAATGCGGCCGAGTATGTGCGCGACCATCTGGTATAACCCGCAGTTTTAACGCTTAAGGAGCATGGTTCATGAACTTTTACCGGCCACACGAAGAATGCGGCATTTTTGGAGTCTATAACCACAAGGAAGCAGCCAACCTGACCTATCTCGGCCTGTATGCCCTGCAGCATCGCGGGCAGGAGAGCTGCGGTATCGTCTCTTCCGACGGAACCCATCTGCACGCTCACAAGCGCATGGGGCTGGTAGCCGATGTGTTTGGCAACCCGAATGTTTTTAAAAAAATACCCGGCAAATCAGCCATCGGCCATGTGCGTTATTCCACCGCCGGCGCCTCTGTGGAAAAGAACGTTCAGCCGATCATGGTTGATTACTCCCGGGGCTCCATAGCCGTGGCCCATAACGGCAACCTGGTCAATGCCCAGATACTCAAGGCGGAGCTGGAAGCCTACGGCTCCATCTTTCAGACCACCATGGATACGGAAATCATCATCCACCTGCTGGCAGTGGCACGCACCAACTCGCTGGTTGATCGCATCGTGGAAGCGCTTAACCGCATCAAGGGAGCCTACTGTCTGCTGTTCCTTACCAAGAGCCGCATGATAGCGGTGCGCGATCCCAATGGTTTTCGCCCGCTCTGCCTGGGTAAACTGGGGGACGCCTGGGTGGTCGCTTCGGAGAGTTGCGCTCTCGATCTGATTGAGGCCACCTTTGTACGGGATATCGAACCGGGTGAAATGATTGTCTGTACAAAGGATGGCGCCATCAAGTCGCTGTTTCCCTTCAAAAAGGTCAACCCGACCCCCTGCATCTTCGAATTCGTCTACTTTGCCCGACCCGATTCCAATATCTTTGGCAAAAATGTGTATATGGTGCGCAAGGAACTGGGGCGCCAGCTGGCCCGTGAATACCCCGTGGATGCGGATGTGGTCATCGCCGTGCCGGACTCGGGCATGCCGGCTGCCATGGGCTATGCCGAGGAGTCCGGTATTCCCTTTGAGCTGGGACTGATTCGCAACCATTATGTGGGCAGGACCTTCATCGAGCCGGCCCAGGCAATCCGGCATTTCGGAGTCAAGATCAAACTCAACCCGGTGCGGGAACTGCTCAAGGGCAAACGGGTTGTGGTGATCGATGACTCCATTGTCCGGGGAACCACCTCGCGCAAGATCGTCAAGATGGTGCGTCAGGCCGGGGCCAGTGAGGTGCACATGCGCGTTTCATCGCCCCCCACCAGTTACCCCTGTTACTACGGTATCGATACCCCCAACCGCAAGGAGCTGATCTCCTCCTCCCATACCGTTGACGAGATCTGCCGCTACATAACCGCCGATTCGCTGGGGTATCTGTCGCCGGAAGGCCTGGTCAAGTCGGTGGGAATCGGTTGTGGCACGGTCTGCAAGGCCTGTTTTTCCGGAGAATATCCGATAGCTTTCCCAAAACCCATGGATCCTCCCCAGAGGGGATTGTTTGAGGAGGATGGAATTATTTATGAATGACCGCGAAAAGCTGAAAACTATTATTCGGGAACTGTCCTATGAACATCGGGCGGTGACCCTGGCTTCCGGCCGCGAGAGCGACTTTTATTTTGACGGAAAACAGACGACCCTGCATGCCGAGGGCGGTTTTCTGGTGGGCAAGCTCTTTTATGAAGCCATCAAGGATCTGGAAGATGTGCAGGCGGTGGGGGGCATCACCCTGGGCGCCGACCCGATCGCAACGGCAACATCCATTGCCGCGCATCTGGATGGAAAGAACATCCACGCCTTTATCATCCGCAAGGAACCCAAGGGACACGGCACCGGCCAGTGGCTGGAGGGGCGCAAGAATCTTCCTCCCGGCACCCGGGTCATCATCGTCGAGGATGTGGTCACCACCGGCGGCTCATCCATGAAAGCGGTGCGTCGCGCCGAGGAAGAGGGGTTGAAGGTGCTCGGCATCGTGACTCTGGTGGACCGTGAGGAGGGTGGCCGGGAGAATATCGAGGCGGAAGGTTACTGGCTGCGGACGATATTTACCAAATCGCAGATTGTTGGTTGATGGCCGGCAAAGAGCGCCTTGACAAGCTGATGCTGGCACGGGGGCTTGCTCCTTCGCGGGAAAAGGCCCAGGCCCTGATCATGGCCGGTCAGGCGCTGGTCAATGATCGTGTGGTGGATAAGGCCGGACAGCAGGTGGCAATCGATGCGGAGATACGCATCAGGGGTGAACAGCTTCCTTACGTCAGTCGCGGTGGTCTCAAGCTTAAAAAGGCGCTTGACCAGTTCGGCATTGAGGTGAACGGTCTGGTGGCCCTGGATGTGGGCGCCTCCACCGGCGGATTCACCGACTGTCTGCTGCAGGCCGGCGCAGCACGGGTTTTTGCGGTGGATGTGGGCTACGGCCAACTGGCCTGGAAGCTGCAGCAGGACCCGCGGGTAGTCAGCATGGAGCGGGTCAACATCCGCTACCTGACTCCGGAGCAACTGGGGGGAGAACCCGAACTGGCGGTGATTGACGCCTCGTTCATCTCGCTTTCCAAGGTATTGCCCTCCACGGTACTGCTGCTTAAACCGGGAAGCCGCATCATTGCCCTGATCAAGCCGCAGTTCGAGGTGGGCAGGGGCGAGGTGGGCAAGGGGGGCATTGTCCGCGATCCAACCGCCCATGAAAAGGCCGTTGATGGGGTACGACAGGCGGCGCGGAACCTGGGGCTGACCGTCTCGGGATTGTGTGATTCACCGATCACCGGCGCGGACGGCAACCGCGAGTTTCTAATCCTGCTTGAAATGCCCGAACATGCTGTAAAGGAGGCTGATGTGGAAAACTGTATTTTCTGCAAGATCATCCGGGGAGAGATTCCCTCAAAAAAGGTTTTTGAAGACGAGCAACTCCTGGTGGTCGAGGATGTGACACCCAAGGCGCCGCTGCACCTGTTGCTGATCCCCAAGCGGCATTTTGTCAATTGCCTTGACATGACCTTCCAGGATGACACGCTGGTCGGTTCCCTCTTCAGGAAGGCTGCTGAAATCGCCCGTGAGAAGGGCTATGAGGCCTCCGGTTTCAGGGTGGTGCAGAACAACGGCGCCGGCGCCGGTCAGTCGGTATTCCATATTCATTTTCATCTGCTGGCCGGGCGTGCATTTGCCTGGCCGCCGGGTTAGGCACGGGGGCGGATATGAGAATTGTGTTTGTGGTAAGCATGGTGATGGCGTTAGTTGTTCCCGTGGGAGCCGAGACCTACTCCTGGCTGGACGAAAGCGGGACTTTTCATTTCACCGAGGATCTGTCCCGGGTGCCAAAAAAATACCGTAACAAGGTGAACCTGCATGGTGATATGTCGTCCGGGCAGGCTCAGATACCGGCAACGGCTGGTTCCACAAAAATGGGTGCAGGCGACCCATCCCGTGCTGCCGTCTCCGCAGGCAAGGCTGCGCTTTCCCCCGATGACCCGCAAAAGCTCTACGGGGGCAGGACCGAAGCTGCATGGCGCAGTGATCTTACGACCCAGGAACGTGAGCTGCACCGACTGGAGGGGGTGCTCGACCAGTTGCGGAAAAAGGTCACAGCACCGAGCGGTGTTTCCCGTGATCGTCTTGCTGAACTGAAAAGGGAATACAACGAAACCCGGACTGTCTATGATCGGAAATATGCAATCT
Organism: Desulfuromonadales bacterium; assembly: GCA_013377095.1. Taxonomy (GTDB): domain Bacteria; phylum Desulfobacterota; class Desulfuromonadia; order Geobacterales; family Pseudopelobacteraceae; genus Pseudopelobacter. The sequence goes on along the minus strand of JACAAY010000062.1, from coordinate 2,286 downwards.
ATAGTGATTCGCTCGAGTCGGCCCGAAAGGCCGGCTTCACCGTCGAAATAAAATAAGAGAAGGGTTCTCGTGAGTAATATAAAACTGCCCAACGGAAATTTCCGTCGGGCAGTTTTTGCGTGTGGCAGAAGTCATGCGGGTGTTTGGGAACGGATTGGGTTAGAACGTCATGACTTTTCTTATAACGCCGGGCAACGCCATGTCGAACGTCATGACAACGGTCAGGATCATCATGATCACCACCGTCAGCCAGGCAATGATATTAAAGGTGGGGCCGTTGATATGATCACCCATCAGATTCCGGTCATTGATCAGTTTGATCATGAACAGCAGAACAAAGGGCAGCACTGCGCCGTTGACCACCTGCGAGATGAACATGATCATCATCAGCGGCGCATTGGGGATCAGAATCAGGCAGGCACTGATGGCGATGATGATGGTGAAGAGCCAGAAGAATTGGGGCGCCTGTTCAAAATCCTTATCGACACCCGATTCCCAGCCCATTCCCTCACAGATGTAGTAGGCCGTGGAGAGCGGCAGAATGCAGGCGGCGAAAAGTGAGGCATTGAAAAGACCGAAGGCGAACAGGGACGAGGCATGTTTGCCCACAAGCGGCTTGAGCGCCAGGGCCGCGTCGGCGGCGGTTTCGATCTTCAGTCCCTGAACATGGATGGTGGAGGCGCAGGCAATCATGATGAAGAACGCCACCACGATGGCCATGATACAGCCGAAAATGACATCAAGGCGGCAGAAATTGTATTGTTCGGCGGTGATGCCCTTCTCAACCACTGCCGCCTGCTGGTAGAACTGCATCCAGGGGGCGATGGTGGTTCCGACAATACCGATCAGGGTCATGAGGTAGGCGCTGTCGGATTTTAACGTCGGGGTGACGGTGGCTTTGAGAACGATATCCCACTTGGGTCCGGCCATGAAGGCAGCTATGGGGTAGGCGATGTAGACCAGGCAGGCCACCAGAAAGACCTTTTCCACAACCTTGTACGACCCCTTGACGATCAGCAGCCAGACCAGCACGGCGCTGACCGGCACAGAAATATACTTGCTGATACCGAAGATTTCGAGGCTGGCGGCGATACCGGCGAACTCGGAAATGGAATTGCCCATGTTGGTCAGGAACAGTGCGATCATGACGTAGAAGGTGACCTTGACGCCGAATGATTCGCGAATCAGGTCCGAGAGTCCCTTGCCGGTGACGGCGCCCATGCGGGCGCACATCTCCTGGATCACAACCAGGGCAATAGTGGTGGGAATCATCATCCAGAGGATGGAATAGCCGTAGTTGGCCGCTGCCAGAGAGTAGGTGGTGATGCCGCCGGCGTCATTATCCACATTGGCGGTGATGATGCCCGGTCCAAGGATTGCCAGAAAGATCAGCACGTTGCGCGGGCTGAAGCTTTTGAGCGGTTTTAAAAACCTGAATTGTGAAATTTTGGTGAGCATGGCAGGACCTTAAACCGTTATCGGCGTTTGTTTTTGATGATCTGCGGCAGGTAATGAGCCAGGACGTCATCGACGGTGACAATGCCTGCCATGCGGTCGTCTTCGTCCAGAACCGGAACGGCGATCAGGTCATATTTTGTCAGTATCTCAAGCATGTCTTCCGGTTCGTCATCAATATGCACGTACTTGACATTGTCTTCCATCACTTCGCTGAGCAGGGTTTCGGGAGGAGTCAGCAGCAGGGCCTTGAGGGAGACGACCCCCTCGAGGTTGTCGTCGTCATCCACGATGTAGCCGTAGTAGATGGTTTCCACGTCATTGGCACACTCCCTGAGACGCTCAAGCGCCTGGCCGGTGGTGATGTGCGGGGGCAGGCGGAAGTAGTCCGGCGTCATCATGCCACCGGCCGAATCCTCTTCGTGCTCCAGCAGTTCCTGGATGTCTTCGGCGTCTTCCTGATCCATCATCTCCAGCAGTTCCTGGGCTTTTTCCTCAGGCAGGTCGCTGAGCACGTCGGCAGCTTCATCGTGCTCCATCTCTTCGAGAATATCGGTTACCTGCTCGTCATTGAGCTGGCTGATAACCAGATTGCGCATTTCCGGCTCCAACTCGTAGAGGGTGTCACCGGTGGTTTCGGCATCGATGGAGTCGAGTACGGTGCGTATGTTCCTGATGGGGATATTCTCGATGATATCTGCCAGATCAGCCGGGTGCATTTCGTTCATCTGGTTGCGGGCGATGTTGAGCGCCAGCTTGGACGAGTTGGGCTCCAGAGGCTGAACATACTCCCAGCTGATTTCGCTGTGGGGGATATCCTTTCTGATGGCC
>JACAAY010000061.1 GCA_013377095.1 Desulfuromonadales bacterium | reverse complement strand
CAATCAGGTAGTCATTCAGGTTGTCACCATTTAGATCAGCTGTTTCAAAGGCAAGCATACGTGTGCCGGGCAGAATGAATTGCCTGATTTCGGCCGGTATCTTGGCCTCATCGAGGTAATCCGGTTCGGCGTGGGCGATGGTTGCCATGATCAGGCAGGATAGCAAAACGATCACTTTTTGCATGGATGTTCCTTTGCGGTTTGTCCTGTTTGTTCGTGCTGGTAGCGCCCTTTATAGGGTAACATGTTATTAATGTATAGCTTGGATTTAAGCTGATCTGACAAATCTAAACAGATGTGCACCCAATATGGAACCTCATAGGTAGATGCTCACCAGGTAAATGTTACCGATTTCTGTCAGACGGTGAAACCCTAATCGACATAAAGGGACGTATGGTACACGCTCAGATGTGGCTCCTCGTTGGTTTGTGGGTGATACATGCTTGAATTTTTGATCGGAATGGGGTAAGGTTCTTTCCCTCTTGCGGAGAGGTGTCCGAGTGGTCGATGGTGCCTGACTCGAAATCAGGTGTACGGCAACGTACCTAGGGTTCGAATCCCTATCTCTCCGCCACAAAAACAATGGGTTACAGCTACAAGCTGTAGCCCTTTTTTGTTGCAACCTGAAAAGCGTGAACGTATGCGTGAACGTTGTGAGCGTTGCTAGCAGTGAAATGTAACGAAAAACAGGGAGCGGAGCCTTCAGCATAATTCAGAAGTTCAGGGTCTTTTTATTCAATATTCATCTGGAAATAACACCGTAGTTACAGACCGATCCCATTCCGTTATTATCCATATTTTCGGTAATTCCTCCTGTTTGTAGACTGAGAATACTGGCTGACCTCCACCTTGATGGTCATTGTTTCGTACACGGCCCTGACTCTTCTGATCCTTATTGTTCTTGGCCTGGCAGAAACCTGCTCGCTGCCGAATAAGGTTTCTATAGTCACGCTGTTCTCCTCTCATTGGTATTCAGAGTGGTTCTGCTGTTAATGTGAAAATGTTGCAGGATTTGATACTCGTTTCGTTTTGTATGAACAACGTTACTAAAATGCGTTACCCAGGATGCATATTCACAACAGTCGTGGGATTGGTAGCAATAAGAACCTGTAAATTCCCCAGCGAGTAGTTCACGGATAAACGTGCGCCGTACTCGTCGTCCAAGAACCGTGACGCTTACGGTGTACAGGTTGTCCCATGATTCATGTGTTTCATTAACCTTCTGTATGGTTCTCAAAGTTCTGTAGGTGATACGGAACTCACCTTTACTGTCTTTCAGATGAATGAAGTCGCCGCGCCAGCCGATAACCTCAGTTTTCATTGGATTCTCCTGTTTTGTGTTGCTCGATAATTTCCCCTGACAAAAGAGGCAACAGAATTATCCGTTGCCTCTTGGCTCTTTTCCGTGTGTTTGTTTCAAGATACTTTTTCAGTACTCATCAGGAAACAAGATGGTGGTCGCTGACCGATCCCGCTCCGTGATGATCCAAATTGGCGGAACATCCTCTCTCTTGTATGCCGAGAACAGTCGCTCACCGTCCAGCAAGGCTGTTTCATTCGCTTCTCTGTCCTCCTCGCATAAATCCCCCCAATCACCGACCAGGTGCCGATTCAGCGACAGGAATACATGCTGAGCGAACTCTTCGTTGTCGGCGATCAAGTCATTGACCCCTCTGGTTACGACAATTTTGCCGGGATTGAACTTCGTAGCGTACTCAACTCGAATAGGTTGTCTTCGTCTCATGATGCGTCTCCTTACTTCATGCCGATTACAACGATCAGGCATATCAGGGTGATAATTGCGGGGAACAGCCAGTGTGAATAGGTTGACTTGAATGTGTTCTTCCGAACTCGCGAGTATCTGCGCGGCTTTACATCCATGCCGATAAGGCCTTGAGTGTAAGTTTTCATGGTTCCTCCAAAAGACAACGCCCAAGAACTTTGCAGATCGAGGGCGTAGTCATGTGTGTGTTGAGATGTAGTGTGACTTGGACTATTTGCTGCAAGTTGAAAAGAGGACATACATTACAGCATCCACGACCAGGTCCCGCTTTGCCGGTAAACTTCGGCGTTCTTATTTGCCTCTTCATCATCCGCCAGTACCACAAGTCCGCGATGATACCCCTGTGCTGTCCATTTGTATAATCGGCACGGATTGCCGTAAACGGATAACTCGTGAACCCCGGCGCTGATTTTCTTCGGTTCAACATCTACGAAGACGTGCATCTGTTTTCCAAGATCTACGCCGAACGTCTCTTTGCCGACGCGCAGGATGATTTCTTTCAACCGCCCGAAGAACCAGACACCGTAGATATCGTGAAAACCGACATCAGGAACAATCATGCCGCTGGTAGCCTTTTTTGCTTTTTTTGCCTGTTCCAGAGCAGCAATAGCATCGTTATGTGAATTGACTCTTCTATCGAAATCAGCTTTGCAGATTGCCTCCATGTCGTTGCTCCTTTCAAAGCTTAGATTCTCATGCACCGGACTATTAACAGTTGGGTTTGCATTCAAGCTTTGTGTAGCCAGCCCGTTCCTTGAGAACTTCATGGTAGATATCCGGGTACTGTTTCCTTAGCAACGGGCTGTCAACCACCATGCTCGGCCCGACAGTAGAAGCGACCAGGTCAATAGTGTCACTTCTACCTTTGAATACCGGTCCCGTGAACGCCAGTAACTCTTCACGGATACTTCTCATCTTCCGGTCTGCCTCGTAGCGGATCTCATTCAGTTCGACATACTTGTTGGCCTTTGCCTCGATCTCAGTTGGCAGTTCCACTTCCGGTAGTGCCATTGCCGGACAATCCGAACGATATGAGCAGTAACCGCAGAGAAACGAGGTTGACGTGCTCGGCTCAGCCTTTTCCGCCATGCAGTCCAGCATGTTCAGCCCACGACTGCAAAGGTACTTGAACAGCGTCTTGTTGTACTCGAAACCGTTGAACTGATGCATCTGGCCGGCATTCAGGTCAATGGTGAGAATTGACCCACCAAGCTTGCCTTTCGGGTGTTTCAGCCGCAACAAGCCAAGCTGGAAGTTGAGCTGGTCTATCCATGATGGATATGGCTCGTCAGGAATACCGTTGACCGATTTGACCTCCACGATGTGCAGTTCCGGTTTCCCGTTGAAGTCAGCGTAGAACAAAAAATCAATGTGTGCCTTCAAGGGATGATTGGGATGGATCACTTCTACCTGAGTGTCATAGAGATGCTTCACTCCGGCAGCAGTAAACATGTCGTCGATCAGAATTTCTGCGACATGACCTCTACTGAACTTGAGCATGGTGCTGAAGTCCGGCTCGGTAGGGTCTTTCTTCTGGAGATAGACCTTCCTGGCACACGACCCGACGTCGCTGGAACCGATGTATTTGGTTCTATCCCCAAGTTCGGTACTCTTGTTGCGGTTTAGTACCGCTACCGCTGTCTCGAAAAATGGTATCAGATTCATGGTCAACTCCTTTCCGTATCGTTATTGTTGAACTTGTACACCCAGCGTTTCATCTCCGACGACCAGCGGAAACCATTCGACTTCAGCAATTCCTTCTCGTTGAACGAACTGGCAGCGATGGTGCCTTCTTCACCATCCATGCTGATGTCATAGGGGATATGCTTTCCTTCCAGTAGGTCGATGATCTGTAATGCTGCTGAGTCGGCAATCTGCCCCGCTTCAGGGGGATCAGGCCAGTCATCATCAACGTCATCGTCGTCGTACTCTATGGTTTCCGGTTCGGGTACCGGCTGAACCGGTGCCGTTTGCCGCTTCGCAGGTTTTTCACCGTTTTGATTCTGCGTCTTGACTACCGATAAGTGTGATCGGTCGGTTTCGACTCTGGTGCCGTCAACTTCGATGATGTCGCCGTTGGAAAGTTCGATGCCGGCACCCAGTTCTTCTGGGGAATAGACACCATGTATATTGAAAGCTTTCCTAAGTGCCTGTGACTCGGCTACCTTCTTCAGCATGGTTTCCGGCTTCTCGGCCCAGAATTTTGTTGGCGCACCTTCGTTGGTCTTCTGGCAATATTCATTATAGGCAACCTGCACGGTGAACGGCTTGGGGCTGTCCTTGCGCCAGACTGAGCATTCCGCAACAAGCTGCTGTTTGAGCCGCCATTGACCCGCTTCCAGTACCGGAGCTTCCCGAATCATGGCCGTGGTCTCGATACCGGCAAATTTGTTGGTTCTATGGGCAATGGAGAGGAAACCGTCACGACCGACCATCGGTTCCACCTTGTTGACCCACTTGTCGTTGATCCTCTGGCGACGGTTGACAAAGAATATCTCCCTGGTGATCGGGTTCAGGCACAATTCACGTGCTACCGAGAAACAGTAGGCTTGTTCCGCTTTGCTGGCCCCTTGTGGGAAGAACTGGCTTTCAATGACAGCCATTTGTTCCTTGTCGAAATCGATTTTGACTAGTGCTGTACTCATAAGATGCTCCTTTCGTGGTTAGTGTTAAGTGATCTGTTGATGTTTCTGCAACACGCATGGTTGGTTTCTCCGGTTATCACCCCCCTTAAACAGGTGCGGCCCGAAACAATGAAGTCTCGGGCCGTTCAGTTAGATGTTTGTACTCAGTCAGGTAATCACAACAGTTGTCAGGTCATGGCGGTTCCCTCCTCAATCGGTTGGTGTCAACATCAATGGTGTAGCCGCTGGTTTCCAGAATCGACCAGAGTCGGCGCATGATGTAATTCAGGTCTTGAGCGTCGGATATGCCGATTTCATACTCGACAATAGTTCCTGTCACGGTTTCCAGGCTTTTGATTGCCCCAGCTACAGCTTGAAGAACCTTGCGGTCGATGTTTACCTCCGGTGAATGGCGCAAACTCATGGTCTAGCCTCCAAGTACAAAATTGTTGTAGTGCTTCGTAAAATGCAAAACAAACGAGCGAGAACGCACCACTGCCTGTGATACCGCAACAGGAAGTTTGTCGCGGCACGAACTATTGCCGTAAGTGGTTGTATTGATGAACTTTGCTGGTTGTTGCTGATGAAGTGGTAAGAACGATGTTACCGGGGAAGCCGCTTTAGTAGCAGGCATTCACGCTTGTGGATGCTGCCGAGCACGTATTTGCGCTCTTTCGCTTGCGTCACTTTGTCATAGTTTTTTTCCAGCCAGATGCGATGGATACGCACATTCGCGGCATGGTGGCCGGTTTGCTCGATAAACTGCACCTGATCGCACTGTATGAAGCGTTTGCTGCGAGGGAGCGGTTCGTGACAGTAGAGCCAGTCATCGGAGTAATCCAGTGCCAGCAGACAGTGCCGTTCGTACTGGCTGGTTTGAACGCAGAGGGCAACCACGCCGCCGTTGGCAAGGCAGTCGATGATTTTGCTGTTGTCCTTCAGGCGCACCTGTGTACCGGCAAGATAGGTTGCTGCGACTGCGAAACGTGGGAAACTTTTCTCACGATAACAGGTGAGCCAATGGCCGATATCCATGATGGCGCGACTGGTAGTGCCGCGACTACCCTCATAGTCGAGGCATTCCTTGTAGATGCGATGCACAACAAACGGTGGTATTTCTCTTCTTCTGAAGAGGTAACTCAGCCCTGAGATGATTGAGACCGGGACGCAGTCGTATTCTGTTACCTGAAGTGTTGCCTGCTGCTGCCGGAATGGTACTTTCATTACAACGCCTTTCTGAGTGTCACTTCTGCATGACAATACATAGACGAACACCTGAGCGACAAACTGCCGGTTTCGGAAGCCTTCTCGATTTAACATGTAACTTCCAGTGATGGCGGGCATTACACAGGAAGTATCTATTTTTAAACAGTGGATTTGGAGCTGAGCTAAGGGTTGTTACGGGCGAGAGGGGCTTGTTGTTCGTCGTTTGCAAGTATGCGGTAGTGACTCATGATGAAGTTCACGGCATACGATTCATTATATTTAAAATAACACAAAAACTCTCTTAAATCAAGTATTTATGGTTATTGAGTTGTGTTTTATAGCCAATAATCAACATATAAGCGGCAAAGCAGATAAAATCATACATTATTAAGGTGAAATAACCCATTTCGCGAGGTTTTGGTAGAAAATTTACTGAAATTATGTCTAAGTATGACATTCGATGTAGCGGGTCAGGCAAACTCCAGCAAACGACAAATCTACTAAGGAAACCAAATATAAAATGCCGCCGATAAAAATAAAATCATTGAACTTTGAATCTCCGCCATTTCGCAAGCTCGGCAGTATTTCAATACCATTCGCTGAACGCATCACTGTCATTGCTGGGCACAACGGCATCGGTAAATCAACGATACTCGCACTTGTAGCTAATGGATCAGGCCTTAGCGATGCGGCTAACCCAAGTTACTTCAATCGGGCTTTTCAAGCGAATTTAAATGAGATTATCCATTTGGATTATTCCAAGGAGTACGAGGATTATAAAAATAATGGGGCGGAATTGCCTTCACCATTTATTGAATACGAAATTGACGGAGAGAAACTAAATAAGCGATGTGCTATCACAAGCCGTACTGCGAGACGAGAGGTTCGCGTTGTATCGAGGAACGATCCACACAAAGATAAACTCAATCCAGATGGCTCAGTTCAAGTGGGTAAAGATGCGAAGGTACCATTACCAACACTATATTTAGGTATGACCCGCATGCTTCCTGTCGGTGAGTGTGATCCTGCGTTAGTAAACAGTATTTTGGACAATACAATTAATGACGACGACGCTACATTTATTCAAACATTTATTAACAACGTCATCCCTTCTGGACGAAATTGTAGCGGAACAAATAATATAACCACCCAAAGCATAAAGGGCACTAAGAAAACGACCAAACACCCAGATTATGCTCATAGCGCAAAGTGTGTTTCCCTCGGACAGGACAGCTTAAGTGCAATTGCTACTGCACTTGCTTCGTTTCAAAAACTCAAACGAGACAAAACGGATTATCCTGGAGGACTCCTCGTTATTGACGAACTGGATGCTGGATTTCATCCTTATGCACAAAAACGTCTTGTCAAAGCATTAGCAAATGCTGCAAAAAAACTTCAATTGCAGGTGTTAGTCACAACTCACTCAGTAAATCTGATAGAGGCGATTCATCCTGACTCCAATCCAATAGGCCCTGGCGGAAAGCACGATGATGCTGTCGTGTACCTTACGGACACCCTAGAACCTCGAGTCGCTACAAGTTGCACATTACAAGAAATAAAACGTGATATGAGTCTTGAACCGCCGCCAGTAATAATACCTGTAAAAACCAAAACACTGAAAATATACCTTGAAGACCCAGAGGCACATTTTGTACTGGAACGCCTACTAACGCGCAAATTAAAAATGCGAGTTAAGCGTGAGGCCGGAGTTAATCTTAAAGCAATACCGCTTAGCGCAGGCTGCGACAACTTGATAGGTTTTCAGCAGCACGACTCGTATTTCCGCACTGTTCTAATAGTGTTGGATGCAGATGCATCCATTAAAGGAGCGGGTAAACGTACCAAAAACATCATCAAGTTACCTGGAGCAGTAGACTCAAAAGGTCGTGGGCTATCTCCTGAACGATCACTTTATGAGTTCATACAATCTCTTGCAACTAATACATCTAAATATCCTAAGTCACGAATTGAATTGGCGAAGATGACAATTAGCAGTGATTATCTGCAAAATCATCTTCTGGATGGAGATACCAATATTAACGAAAGGAAGTCTGCTAAAAAATGGATGAATGCAAGACTCCATTATATTAAAGATTGGATGTTGTACGAACTCTGGCTCAAAGAGCATCCGACACAAGTAAAGAAATTTGAAGACGAACTAGTCGAAGCGGCAATCACTACAGCCAAGCTTGCACTTTAGACAGCTAAATCTTCAAACAGCCAGTTTGTTGACTAATATTTGTGGGTATTAGTAGATACTCTAAGTTTGTTCTTCAATGCGGTTTTTTTCAGGAAGTGTCAGCTCAAGCCTGCGCGTGTCATAATATCTAGGACCTTACCACCAGGGACAAGACTGATTGATGCATGTCTATGTGCAAGTGCCACAGGAACAATTGCATTGCTGTAAAGATCGAGCTCAAAATACCGTATCAAATCAAATGCTCTAGCAAGCAGACCGCCGAAATTTTGAGGATCAGCCTTTTTTATTGCAAAATCGGTTATATTACTTTTATCCTTAAAAGGATACGGTATACCGACTACGAAAATACGACCAGAATCAGTTCGGTAGATAAAATCCTGTCCATAATATGTCTCATGTCCAAAATTCGCACTGGATACTTCAGAAATATATTTCCCCCGATAACAGTCATCCACTGCTCGATAAAATGACTTTTTTATACCACCTGTTCTGCAAAACTCATCAAAAAATGGTACCAAAGATCTAGCATGCTCCATAACTTGCCCATCTTTCTGCAACCCCAAAACCAATGGTGGCTGAAGATTCAAAGACAAAAGTTTTTCTGAAACAGAATGATACATAGACATCAATCGTTTATGAATGTCTGCTGGCTGACCAAATATGGCTAACGGCCCATCCAGTACAAAACCCATATTTGATAATGCCCGAGGGTTATCATCTGCAAGCATTCTAACGACACCTGCAACCAGTAAGTGCTCAACTACATTCATAAAACGGGTTATTGCAGCTCCACAGTCCCCATAATCAGTTACTTGCTCATGTATTCTGAGGTCGTCAGTAATATAAATATTAGTGCGACAGTGTTCACATTCCTGAATCAAATAATCTTTATTGAATATAAGGTCATGATTCCATTTTAGCCCACATGAAGGACACTTTTTGATTTCAACTGAACCCTCATGGATTGCCAAGAGAGTGTCTGTTAAACTGTATTGGCCATTTTTTGTTAAATTTGTTTGGTCGCTTGAAAACTGTTCAAAAATTGCTCTTCTAAATCCATCTTTGACCGTTTTTTCATCCTTAAATCTTATGTTGCTTCCTGGTAGAGTAAAGGCAATTGAGTTTGCGTTTCGATGCATTTTTGCGACCTTGAAGGGGTCCACATACCGAGAGCCAGGTTCCGTTAGGCTATTAAATTCCTTCAGATCAACGAGTACCAGGCTAACCTTTACATAACCAACTTGTGTGCTAGGAAACCGGTCACTTATAGCTTTCGAGTAAGTACTTGCATCAGAGGCAATTATTTTTTCTGGAAGGCACCCTATGCTTGGTACATCCAAATATGACATTGCAATCGACTTACCTTCTTCATCACTGGGCTCTCGCATGTATTTGCAGTTTTTGAGAAACGCATCAACATCAGGATTTTTCACCAAATCAATGTGCCCGCTTTTCCCTCCTTGCTGACGATCATAAGGCATATAAAAGCCTCCTACTTAACAGAAGAATATGAATGAAGTGCTTTTTTGATGTCTTCAGGCGTAAAACGGTTAATTTGCGTTGGTATAACATATGGAGAAGATAGTGTTTTGATTCTGGCAAAGCCAACATCTTGAGCTGTTTTTAACGAAGCATGAAAGTCAGCAAAATCATAAAATTTTCCAAGAGCGCGTAATTCGTCATCGTTATTCAGGTGGGTAACAAACCAATTTTCAGTGTTTGCTAAAATGTTAGGGTGAATTGAGGAAGGTTCCTGCGTGGCATAGACAAAAGCTATACGTGCTTTTGCCCCTTCCTTGGCTAATCTTGGCCAAGTATCAGTAAGGTCGTCTTTCTTGCCAATGATATTGTGAGCCTCTTCAACGTAAATCACAACGCTGGGAGGGATTTGCCCTTCATTCATGATGTTGAATGATCGATTAAAAATATGTTCTGCAATTCTTTTTGAAAGTACCGTCCTGACTGAAACCGGCCCAGCAGAAAGATCAAGAATGACTATTTTACCGCCATATAAGTGTGTCAGAATTTCTTCTATTACATCAGCACTTCTACGGGGTGAGTGGTACGGACTATAATTGACGACCGCGCGATAACCACCAAATGGCAGACCTCCACTGTTTTCTCTTATCAAGAAGTTTAGGTATGACTCAATCGTGGCATCTACCCAAGGATTATCCTTAGTACTAGACTCGATACCAATTTGTGTCTGGTTTGTATTTTTTTGTGCGGCCTTAATTTTTAGATTTATGTTGCGTATAGTGGCAAACCAAGTACAGGCCTCAGAGAGGCTTGCACTGTTAGATGGCGGAACAGTAATTGAAATGGGTGGTTGCTGAGCAATAGCAAACTTGTTTAACTGATCGACAAGTTTCTTTGAGTTTGGCACGGCCACCTTAAATCCCACAGGGGGCGTATATCCGGCTTTATAAAGAATGCACTGGAATATAGCTTTTCTGACTGCCCACCGATTATGATCACTGTGTGCAGTTGGGTCTGGCTCTTCCAGTGTAGATGACATGAAATTATCTAAATCCTGACCTGAATATGGCGAGGTATCTTTTCTAAAAAGAGCTTGAATCAGATTAAGGCCCTGATCTACATCCTGGTAGAAATTTGTTCTTAAATCTTCAAATCCTGGGGTATCTATTGCACGATAACGAATACAGTCAGCTCCAAATACATCAGCTATTGAACTACCATCATCTTGGTGGTTTGCATTTGCATATTCGCCATTAATGTCAAAAATTATTTGCCCAACCTTAATTCTGTCTTTAAGGGCGGCCATACTAACAGCAGCAACAGTTGTCTTTATTGTGTTTGATTTACCCGTACGGGTCATACCGAGTACAGCCGTCCTACGTGATAAAAAATCAGAAGGTTGAATTAACACAGGAACCAACTTTTCTTTGATCCCTCGGTGTAATCTATCAGTCGAAGTATAGCGTACAGTTCCGATTTGGATTGGCGTCGGCAGCTGAGTAAAACCAGATTTTTTTGATTCTTCAAGTGACTTAGCTAAGACTTCAGGGTTGACATGGTTTACTATAGTAGCGAGTACATCTCCGTATGGCTTAAAAACTCTAAGCCGAGTAGAACACATATAATTTTCCAGATCACTTCCAAGCCGCAAGCTCCCGTTATCTGTATAGAAAGTTCCTAATACTCTGCACTTAATGCCACCATATTGTAATTCTGAATGAGTTATTGGGTCGATACCATCCCTGACGTCATCGACAAATAACTCATCGTGAGTGCGTCTCTGATTGTGTTCAATTCTTGTTTTTAACAGATCGGCATCTTGAGGTAAGCTTGTTGGACCAAGAACCCGGAGGAGAACTACTTCTTTGTCAAAATCATGGATTTCGGACATCTTGTTTGGGTCAAATGACGCCGCAATTAAAAAGCTGTTGTGAGGGATTCCTGCGACTCTTTCCTTCCACGCATCATTTGTAAGCACTAGAGCTTCTGAAAAACCCAGCGAATATACGTAGCCAACATGTGCTTTTTCGTAATCCGATAACAATGCTGCCAACGGGTCCATGTCTGCCATGACCTGATTTATTATATTCATGGTGTTGCGCCCCCTCTTTAACTTCGTCGAGTCATATAAGGTGATTCATGCAGATTCAAATTACCATAGAACAATGCTTCAGTTGTTCTTGTTCGTGCCTGGTGAGTAGAATAAAACAAAGAGAAATCCATTGATTGTGCAGTTGAATATAGCTTCTTAATCGGCTCGCAGTTATCGTAAGTAACTACCCAAGGTTTTTGCAGATCACATACCATTGCAGCTATTTCGGCGTGGTCCTCGGGTTTATAAAAGTTGCGATAAAGTTGACTTCCTTTCTCATAATATGGTGGATCAAAATATGTAAGCGATTTTGCTGGGGCTTCATAACTAACCAAATTCAATAGTTCCATTGCATCAAGCCCATAGACACTAATGTGTTGCCGCATCTTACCTATATTTCTAATTCTCTCACATAAGTCTGCTTTGTTAAACCGAGCATCAAGCTTACAACTTCCCTCCTGACTCTTGCCTCCGATTACCCCAGCAGACAAGATGCCTGACCGATTCGTCCTATTTAGAAAAAAAGTAGCAAATGCAACCTCTATTGCTTCATAATCAGAATGTTTCGACAGTATCTCATGTTGTCGATACCACTCATCGATGGTCACAGAAGTGTCCGAGATCATTTTAACAAGCTGCTCATTGTCATTGACAACGGCTAACCAAAAAGCATGCACAACTGGGTCTGCGTCATTAATAACTATGTGATCAACACAGCCTTTTGACAGCAAATACAAAGCGGCCCCTGCGCCACCTGCATACGGTTCAATATACCAACCACCATCAATCTGATTATGCTTCAATAGCCCTGCCAACCAAGGGCCAAGCCGACCCTTCCCGCCTGGGTATCGTAAAGGAGTTAAAAAACTCATAAATCGCGTCTCCGCTGCCGTTGATCTTGATATTCTGTTCCAATAATATCATGCGATTAATAACATGGCCAGCTATATGGTGTTCTTCTCTACTTATAAAGTTTTTAAAATCAATTCTAATATTTAACCCGTGTTGTGTTCATTTTGGAAGTCATGGGGCCACAAACATATCCAAAAGACGCAAAATTGAGGGGCGGTGTTGCACAAGATAGTACATTTAATAATATTGTCGGATGCAGGTGTAACAAATCACTCGCCTAATTCCCGTCGGCGCTGTTCTTCATTCCTTACCAGTTCTTGCAATTTATCGAATCCGAAGTCATCAAGATCATTGATTTTACGCAAACAGTTCTCACTCCACAGGTAGATGCCCCATTCACGTGAGTGAATTTCATCAACAAAGTTAAGTCCGTTTCCATGGTTACCAATTTCTGCTGACGTAATTCTTCCTCGACCATCTGGATCTGGTTCGTAATCAGGGTTAAGACATAATTTCAACACACCTTCTGCTAAATCAGCACAAATTCTATCTTTTTCAACACCAGGTACATTTGCTCCCCGAATTGCATCATCAAATACCGACATTACATAGCCAATCCCCATTGTTTTCTCTCCAATTAATGAATTTTGTAGATAATGAATTACATCCTCAAATCATCCAGAAACTCTGACGGCACATCACCACTTGTCACCAGTAGATGATCCCTCGCGCGGGTGCAAGCAACGTAAAGTAAGTGGCGTTCGGTATCGTACACTTCCTGTAAATCCGCATCATCAGTTACCATCTCTATCCGCTCCTGAAGCGGAATAACTTCATCGTCACATGCCATCACGACAACAGCCCGGAACTCCAGGCCCTTGGCGAGGTGCATCGTACTGATCGATACCTGGCCAATTGTTGTTTCTACTTTCTCGTCAAGTACCTTGAACGCAATGCCAGCCTTTTCGACTGCGGTGCATGCTCTGTCCAGTTCTGCTGTTGACCGAACAAATATACCGATTTCGTGCGGCTTGATGCCCTCATCGGTTCGATCAGAAAGCCATTTGCCAACAGCTTTCATTTCATCTTCCGGAGTGCTCATTGCTTCAATGGTTGGCATTGGTCCGTTAAATACCGATGTTGTTCCAAGCCTGTTTTCAGAATTGCCGTCAACGTCTGAAATCTCTGGGCCTAACAGCCGGTCTGCTTGCATTCTGATCTGATGGGAAGTGCGGTAATTGATCTTCAGCGTTTTTGATCGTCCGCGTAATTCAACACCAAGAGATTTCCATGAGAATGGTTGCTGAAAAATTCTTTGACCAAGGTCTCCGGCGAAGAACAGGCTGTTTGGCCGCCCTTTGTCTAGTGCAGCCAGAAAACGCAATTGGGCAACATTGATGTCCTGGGCCTCATCGACGATACAGAAATCGAATGGATGCTGTTTACTTTCAGTCAGATGATTTGCCAGACTATTGAACATACCGGCGTTCGTAATCATTTTTTGCGATTGAAGAGTGGATTGAACCTGCTCGAAGATCGACCAGAACAGTTTGCGCTGTTGCTCAGTCAGGCGGGTCTTTCGTCCCAGCCTGGTGACATCGCGATACGACTCCCAGCTGTCCAACTGCCAAGCATCAACTACTTGCTCCCATTCTGTCCACAAAAAGTGCTGACTGAACTTGTTACCTTCGACGGTCGCTGCCGCTTTTGAAATAAGTTGACTAACTACCTCACGGGTTGCCACATGCGCCCGGCCAAAGTTCATCTCGTAGAGGCGCACTCCGATTGTATTCATGGAGTGAACATCAATCCGCTCACCGAGACGCGGTTCACTGCCGATCAACCGCTTCAACTTCGTTCTCAATGCGCTTGCCAGTGTATCGGAGAAAGTGGTCAGCAGTACCCGTGCATCCGGATTGCTACGGGTCAAGTAAACAGCTCGATGTAGGGCGACAATAGTTTTACCTGTACCCGCTGAACCAGATACCCGTGCTGGCCCGCTATAATCCTTCTCTACCAGTTGCCGTTGTGCAGGGTGGAGAAATACAGTCCATTTCTCCCACGGGTAATTGAGAGCATTTTCAAGCTCTTCCACGTTATTCATTACACGGAAACGGCGCTGAGCATCAGGATGATCAAAAGGATTTGTACCGACAGCTGCTGGTTGGGGCTGTTGCGGCTTTCCGCCAGTCGCCAGTTCCAACAATGCTTCGGCTGCCTCGGCGGGAAGATGGTCGGCAAGCTCAAGGATGGTATCTTCATTCGCGCTGCGGACATCATCCAACCACTCTTTTGGAACGCCATATCCAAGCAGGGTATCTGCCGCGATATTTTCAAACAAGGGTAGTTTGGGTTGAACCAGGAGTGGGGCTTCTACATATCTGGGGATAGTGATTTCCTGAACAGTCTCTCGAATCTCCACAAGCTGTGCTGCACCAGTCTTGGGATGGATCTCCAGCTTGCGCCGCTCTCCCCATTGATAAGCTGGATCGTGGTGGTCAACATAACAGAGAAGCAGGCTATCGGCTGACTTATGGACGATTATCCGAAGATCACTACCGGCACGTACCGACCAGAAGTTTTTATCCCTGGCTTTTTCGAGTTTGTGGAAACTCATGCTTGGATTAGCCGGGTTCAGTTGCAGGTCAAAGGCAGTGGTTTTGACAAACTTCTGCTCGTCGCCGGTTAGTTTGGCGAGGCTATCTGTGAATGTATCGGCTATGCGGAATTCCATCAGTTGGCCCATTGATTCAATAAGGATGTCGTAAGTTCGATTTTAAATAGTTAGCTTCCTGCCTACATAAACAATGTAAAGAGGGTCTTCCGCACGAATTGGATATGAAAAATGTATTCTCAGCGGAGGAGTCTGAACCTTTCCATGCCAGTAGCAGATAATGGTTTTGTTGGCGTCTGCTGGATGTGTAAACGTTAGAGTAGCTTCGTAATTATTTTTTTCTCTTTCAGATGAATCCGAAAACAGCGCACCATGCCCCCCATCTTCCTTCCTTCCAGTGAAGAAATTGCGGTAAATTTCATGTCCTTCGGAAGTACGCTGACCATCTGCATTAAAGCAGGTCTTGAACCGATCTAAAATTTCTAAAAGGGAAAGAATACGTTCAGCTGGACCATTCATGAAGGGGTGCCCTTGCATTGGAGCAAATGCATTCGTAGCAAATGTCAGATTCGTAAACCTCGCAATTGCTGACGCACTCAGCTGCTCCCATGAAGCAATTTGAGTTGGTGTCGCTTGGAGAATGGCCTCGAATTCAGCCGTATCCCAACAATTAATAACATCAATTGATCTGGTTTCATCATTGTTGGTAACGTGATTCACGGCTACTGGAGAGAATTGCCAATTTGAGGGGCTAAGGCTTATGAGCCCCCGATTGATGCCATTTAAACAACACCATCCGGTTTCACCGACTGCCGTTTCCGTGACTATATTACCATTACACTCAAGCCAGTCGTCTGGTTGATGGTTGCGAGCGTCTTCCCAAAAAGGCCCGTGCTGTGTAATCCAATGTAAAATGGCCCTCCGCTCTTCAAGAGTCATCATTTGAACCGCTTGAGGAAAATTCAGAAAAGGAGTTACTTGAGCATGTGCAACACCCCTATGACAATACAATGATCTACCAAAGCGAAACGAGAGCTGACGCATTACCATCACTTGATTTATCGAATCTCTAAACGAATTTACATCTTGAAATTGGCCGTGGAATGATAAGTCGTTTACGATAAACTCCACGCTACTTACCCCAACCTGCAAAAAAATTCATGTCTTTGTCGAATTGATCAAAAAAACCTTCAGGCCAAGCGTCAATATTTCCACACTGATCAAGTTGTGGACTGTGAACTTGTTCAGCGTCCATCGAACGTTGCCTAAAGAAATGAATTGCAACTTGCTCTGGCGCTATTCGTTTCTCTTTGACTGATCTACGAATACCATTGAGGATGTGATCACTGTGAGACTCCACAATCACCTGCACACCAGCATTAGCAACCTCTGCTAGGAATTGTCCCATATGAGCCTGTCCTGCCGGATGTAAATGAACCTCAGGATTCTCTACGAGAATGATATCTCCTTTATCAGCAGAAAGTGCGGCTACCAAGATAGGAAAAACTTGAGTAAGGCCAAAGCCAACATTTATCGGACGATGGAAGTCAGTATCCGGTGAAGTCCTTATACCCAAGGTGACAGCATTGACATTCGGAATTTGTTGAACCATAAGACCGCAACCTGGAAAGAATGTCTGCATTCTTGCTTCGACTTGTCGCAAACGAGTGGGAGGGATTCCCTTAATTTCTAAACCCTCAATGACTTTCTCATCTCTCCCGAAATGTAGAACGCTTACTGCGTTTTCGCCTGTAGGCCCCACACTAAACGTATTGTGGCAGTCATGAAGTGCATAAACTTCACGAGGTCCAACTCTTTCGGCTGTTATATAAGTCATTCGCGTCAGAAAATTAATTAATGGAATCGCTATGTCATTAGCATCAGCTGGGACTAGGTATCTTAATATATTATTATCTTTGTAATGTTGTTTGTTTGCAGAGAAGTAGTTAACAAGCATAGACATGTCTGAACGTTCACCTTCAAACCCCCATTGAAAATAATCATCATGAAATGAAATCCCGATTTCAAAGGATTGTCTTCCGTTAATTTTGTCAACTACATCTGTAACAGTCCCAAGATTAAGAGATTCGCCATTCAGCATAAGGCGTTCAGACCATTCATAGTCTCGCATTGTCTGATGTAATAGCACCAGTGCTTGAAGAACAGATGATTTACCTGAGGCATTTGAACCAGAAAGTAAAGTAAGAGGAGCTATTGGAAGCTTTAATAGGTCAAAACACTTGAATTTTGTTAAATCAAGTCTATTAAGCATTAAATACCTCCTCAAACATCACATCTGCGAATTGAAACCTTTCGTTAACACGTCTTACATCGTTAGTCGCATATGTTATTGATCTAATAAAATTATCATCGTGCATCAGGCTGAAGAAAGCTTGTTGTAAAGCATCAGTCCTAGCCTCAACGAGATGCTCAGGAAAACGTGAGAGGCCAGTTGACATAACGTCCCAGAGAGATGCATTTATCACGCTTCGACTATTATGCACATTCGAGTGTTTTCTGAATGCATGTATACCGAAGACATTATAATTATTGACCAGTGACGTCCTAAACTGTGCTGATAACTTCTTCAATTCATTTTCATGAAGGGTGTTCATTTTATTCAAACCGAATGCAAGAAATTCATCCATGTCCCCTCGATAGGCACTGAGAGGAAGAAGTTGAAAGGAACAAAATCGATTTACGAATTCGCGGTCTCTCATAGTCGAAGACTTCAAGCTATTTCCAGTCGTTTTTAAGAAAAGAGATGAAGTAGCCTCATCTTTTAAGAATCGAGTTGCAGGACCGGTATAAAGTGAATTTCGCATTTGTTGTCGAGTAAGAGGAACACCGCTATTTACCCGCTCGAAGATATCTAAACGAGCTCTTTCAGGCACTTTTGCATCAATAACGTAGAGAATCAAATTACAATCCTCTATACGATTTTGAAGCTTTGGCGAGAGTTCCTGAAAACGCTTTGTGTTTAATTCTTTCTGATCCGGAAGTTTAAGTCGCAACTCATTATTTACAAAGCGCTGAAAAGTAGATAATCGCTGTAAACCATCAACAACTATCATCCGCCCTTGCTCATCTTCAGCAAGATAGAAAACTGGCAAAGGAAGGCGCATTAATACAGACTCTATCAATTTACTCTGCTTATCATCTTGCCAAATGAAATCTCGCTGAAAATCTGGGTCCATTACAAATGAACCTTTTTCGATCCTTCGCAAGACGTCGTGGACAGTACGATTTTCTTGCCTGATCAAAAGGGTGTCGATTGGATAATCACCCCAAGAAGCGTCTTCATCTCCATCGAGACCTTCAATTTCTTCTGGGTCGGTAATCGTCGGTTCTGTACTCATTGTGCCCTCGCTTTAACGTTACTACCTAAATTGTTAGCGTTATTATAGTAAACATGCTTCAAAAGACAACACGCAATGATAACAGACTATACCCTAAACACCTTCATAACCTCATCCCCCAGGTGATTGATAACCTTCACCGCTATCCGCCCGGTTTTTGGTTTGTCGAATGGCCGGGAGGTGTCACTGTTCAGTGATGCCCAGGCATCTTCGTTGATTTCAGCCTTGAGGGTGGTCTTCAGGGATTTGTACGGATCGTTTGCGCCCAGGAAATAAGCGTGGCGGACGAAGAAGCTTTCTTCGTTGTAGTCGGTGTCGATGAACCAGCAGGCGATACCTTCAGCGCCGTCGCTGCGGACTTCACCAGTGTTGGGATGGAATACGTCAACACCGTTGACCTTAACTTTTACCTGGCCCTCGGCTGCATCGATTATGTCGATATCTGGTTCACCGAAAATGACAAACAGGTTGCCTTTGCCGGTGTTCTTGAGGTCGTCGGCCATGTGCAGGTCAGCGTTCATGCGGGCCTTGAGTACCGGGATGCGACCGAGTTTGTCGAATTCCGATGAGTGGGCATCGTAGTTAAAGGCGCAGGCAATCAGGACATCAAAACCGGCATCACCAGCCTCGCGGGCAGCGGATACCAAGTCAGGACGAGAGACGGTACCGAATTCAGGACCAATGAAAATGGCCGCACGCTTTTCTGTGCCTGATTCCTCATAGCGCCCTTCTGCACAAACCATATCTCCTGGCCATGGTGTGAGGGCAGTGAAGGCGACTTTGTCTTCCTTATGTGCTTGCTGGACTCCAGCGGTCTTGAGGTTTTCCAGAATCATCTGGACGAAGTCACGCTCCCCGCCATAACCTTCTTTTGATTCAGCGGCGGTGTCAATCAGTTCATCATCAGCTCCAACTGCAAGTGTTCGATGTGGTGACAAACTCTCTACTGTGAACGGTCCAGCGACTCTAACCTTCTTTTTATCATCATACGGTTTGTCGTAAAGATACTCAGAATCAGCCTTGGCAGCAATGGATGCGTCAATTTCATTCTGTCGTGCGATGCGCTGTTCCCACCATTTAGCATGAAGTTGCTTAGCAGAGTCATCCCACCTGCTATCAGAATCACGAGGTATATCCCATTCTTCCCAGTTCTTGCTAAGTGCCTGATTAAGTTGTTGGCGTAACGGCTCAAGCTTTTCTTGGAACATTTCCCAGATAACATCAATTTCTGAATTGTTGGCAATGGATTTAAGAGTGATGTGAGGTACTCGTTCGTAAACAAAACCTTGTCGGATATCCCCACGGGTAGTTTTATTTGATGGTACAGTGCGGGTTATTTCAGCTTCCATGTTCTGACCTTCTGGAGAGTCTGCCAGAAGGTAATAAGGATAGCGGGCACCCATGATTCGAGAACGTGCGAGGGCTAAGGCAACTCGGGACGTATCAATTGTAATCCAACGTCGTCCCCATTGTTCTGCAGAGTAAGCAGTAGTACCTGACCCACAGGTTGGATCTAATACTAGATCACCAGGATCAGTGACCATTAGTATGCACCGTTGAATTGTTTTCTGAGATGTTTGAACGATATATTGCTTGTCTTCTGCGAAACTACCCAGAAATGTATCAGTCCATAGTGCAGTTACTTCTGACACAGGAAAGTCTTCAAGGTAGTTCACCTGTGAAAGACTATTTGCTGCAACATGTAATCGGTTTGATTTACCCATCCTCGTCATGCCTTTTTCTGTGGTCTTCCAGGGTCGCGAGTAGACTTTCCCTTGATATTTAAAATTGAAAATTGGATTTCCCTGAGTTGTAATATTTCCAGGTCGATATAATCTTCCGTTTTCTGGGATCAACATGGAGGATTTTTCTGCTGTTGTAAGTCCTCTACGATTAAATCCTTCAAAATCAACCCAACTGAAAGTTTTAGCAGATCCGTCCTGTATATTTTTTTCAAAATATGGTTGACGATACTTTGCTTGTTCTTTGTCACGATTGTACCAAAGAAGATAATCACACCGTGACGATAGGAAATTTTGTTTAACACCTCCAGTAGTTACAAATGAAATAAGGCAGCAAAAGTTTTCTGCACCGAAAATTTCATCGAGCAAAGATCGAACTAAATGAACATTCTCATCACTTATTTGTAAAAAGATTGAACCAGAATCAGTCAACAAATCACGTGCTACAGTTAGCCGATCACGTAGGTATGTCAGATAAGAATGTATGCCATCACGCCAAGTATCGCGAAACGCTTTTACCTGCTCAGGCTCACGGGTAATATGGTCGGTATTTCCATCCTTCACATCGCGACTGGTGGTGGACCACTGAAAATTAGAGTTGAACTTGATCCCATAAGGCGGGTCGAAATAAATGCACTGTACCTTGCCGCGCAATCCTTCCCGTTCAGCCAACGACGCCATTACTTGCAGACTGTCACCCAGAATCATTCGATTGGCCCAGTGTGAGTCGTGCTGGTAAAATTCAGTCTTGGCATTCTCGCTCGGTAACCCATTAAAATCGGCAAACAGGTCAAACTGCGCCTCTTTCTCTTTCACATCAGCTTTGGTTTGGCGCAACAGGTCGTCGATCAGTACCTTGGGGTGGACTTTCTCCTGTATATAGAGTGGAGGTGCCTGTACTACCAGATCAGACCAATCCTGTTCATCCTTGCCACGCCAGACAAGTTGCGGGTCAAGATCGCGGTTACGACGCTCATATGCAATGCGAACCGGATTCTTATCCGCATCATGCATAAGCGACTGATGCTCGGCGGTGGGGATGTTCTTACGGGTCGCTTCCTCGTGATTGAGGGTTTCGACAGTTATTCTTGTTGGTGCTTTTGCCATTAGTCAGTTCCTTATCGGTGTACATTTTCTGCGAAATAATGTATAAATATCTGTATGAAACAGCAACCACTCAGCCAAACCAACAAATTCCTGCTTGATCCTGAAAAGCGGCGTCAGGCTCTGCTTCGCTCAGTTCTCTCTTCTTCCGCAGTTGAAGGGATTAAGATGACAGCACAGGAGTTGGTGAATCTGCAGCAAAGCACTACCCTTCAGAGCGGCTCTGCTCGATAATCCTCTTAAAAATATCTGCCATCGGTTTGTAATCTTCTCCCAAACCTTCCCTGACAGCCGCAAAGTACGCTTCCCGGCGTGCACCTTCCATCTCATCGAATACCAGCATCGGCAGTCCAGCCTGTAATCCCATCAATATTGCCAATAGTCGCGACAATCGGCCATTTCCTTCGCGGAATGGGTGAATTAGCACCAGCTCGACATGCACAATTGCCAGTGATAACGCAACTGTATCATCGTCACCTTGGCAGGGAGTGTGACGCGCCAGGATATCCTTTTCAAAATTATCCATCAGTTTCGGAATATATGCCGGTGCCGCAAACGGAAAGCCACCTTTACTCATCATCACTTGACGGTAACAGCCTGCCCAAGGGTAGATGCCGCCCAGCCATGCACGATGCATAAAAATGATATCTTCTGAAGAAAAGCAATGATCCTGATCGAAACGGTCAAACATCTCCTCCGTTGCCTTCAGCAGTGCAAGGGTCTCGGCCTGCTCCATACCCGTAACAGTGGTAATGCCGCACAGGTTTTTCAGAACTGAATTATTCGAACCGGGTTCGTATTCGTTCTCTTCGAGTCCTGTTGTATCGTAACGGCCACCCTGTTTCATTCGTTGGCTCCCGAAGCTGTGGCGGTAACTGTTTCAATCATTTTGTTGAATTCGGATTCAACCTTAGCTTCAAAGTCAGATTCGATCTGATAGACTTCAGTAAACTCGGCAAAAGCCCAGCGGCCATAGCTCTTCAGGTTGTTCACTCCCGGCACCCAGTACACATCCATAGTGCTTTTTTTCTCTTTGGCATCCTCGCGGCGATAGCCTTTTATCTCGACAATCAAGTTGAGCAGGTCATCTTCACCTTTGCCATCATCAATCTTTACTATGAAGTCGGGGAGGTACTTGCGCGTCTCGGAACCGTAACGATATGGTACTTCCAACCCCAGGTTATGATTCTTGACGTATGCCACAACCTTTGGATGTGCTTCAGCTACACGGCAGAATTCTGCTTCCCAGTCGCTATCCAGAATAACCCAGTTGATGTGGCTGCGACGGGCATCGGTCTCCCAACGGTCTTTTTTTGATGTATTGAAATTGACATACATACTGGAACCGGAGGGATTGTAAGCATCAAGCATCGCTTTAATTGGCCTCTCGCCCACAAGAGCACGGGTAATGCCAGCGGTAATCCTCTCGCAAGCCATATCCGCTAACTCCTGATAAATGAGCTGCGCCGGATAGGTTCCACCAGTGCAGACCAGACAGGTATCAAGCCATTCTTTCGTAATACGCTTAAGTTGGCCGAACAGGTGCAGCTTGGCATCTTCACCGGGATCACGCCATTTGGTGTACAGCAGTCTCTGGGTGACGTGGAAGAGTAACGTGGATCGGCGCATGTCGCCCAGGTGAGCAAGGCTAAGATCGACTGACTCGCCGATAATGCCTGAGTTTTGAGTGATTGACGGTCCCACGATGTCTGGATTCAGTTCCAGGACAGAATCCGCATTGAACTCTGCTGTCAGTCGTTCCTCTGGTAATTCCACACGATAACCGGCAACACGAGGGAACTGAATTTCGAGCGGGTCGCGATCCGGTCGGACAGCCTTAACATGAATTGTTTCGCGTGGTGATTGTGGTGGTGCAATGACCGGCTTGGCTGTGAAGTCGAACGGAATACCCAGAACATCGGCATATTCCACATTGAACAGTCCATCCTCATTCAGATCGTAAGACTGACGACGTAATGCACGGCCAATTACCTGCTCACACAATAGCTGTGTGCCGAAAGCACGTACACCCAGAACATGGGTAACAGTGTTGGTATCCCAACCTTCAGTAAGCATTGACACCGAAACAACACAGCGGATTGATTCACCCAGGCGGTCTCTCTTGCCGACAGTATTCATTACTTCCCGCAACAGCTCCTGATCAGTAAGGTTCTCTGCCTGACGGCGGTCACCGGTACGTTCGATGATCTCACGGCGGAAACGTTCGATTTCATCATCAGCCATCTTACGGAAGTTGTCATCAAGGGCATCACCTGATTCCAGCTGTTCGCTGTCGATCAGCAACGTGCGGGGGCGGGGGATCGCGTTACCATGTTCATCAAAGTTACGGAACAGGGCCAACCGGCCATTCTCCAGAGTGGTCGAACCATCTTCGTTCTCACGCTGAAAACCGGAGATGTAGTCATAGACCAGCTTGGATGTTGAGGTGTTATTACAGACGACAATAAAGCAAGGTGGCACTTTGATGCCGCTCTGCTCCCAGAGATTGTAGGTCTTTTCATAATGGCCGTAGAGAGCCTCCAGTGCAGTCTGGAGTTCGACAGGGATGCTTAACGGATCAAGGGCATTCCCCTTGCCACGGCCTTTCTTGGGCATCCGCTTGCGGATATGCTCCCACAGATTGCGGAACTTGGGCATATCGCCACCAGGTATGTTATCCGCAACCGGGACACGGGGCAGTTTAACAATTCCGCATTCAATTGCGTCCATCAGCGAGAAGTCGCTCATCGTCCACGGGAAGAGCGTACCCTCGGCATAACCCGAGCCACTCAGGAAGAACGGGGTAGCGGATAAGTCGATAACCTTATTGAGTCCCAGCTTGCGGTTGACGATCTCCAGGCCGGTGATCCAGAGACGGGCAGCCTCGTTGTTCTTTTCAGCTTCCTTCTTGTCTTCGCCAGTCAGGTCATCATCTTCGTCATCATGATTGGGTTTCTCACGATAGCAATGGTGAGCTTCATCATTCAGGACCATGACATTCTTCAGTCCCATCAGATCAGGCATTACCCGCTGAAGCATCTGGCCTTCTGTTTCCAGCGTATTCAACTCCTCGCCGCCTCGTCCTTGGAGCAGCAGGCGGCCACCTTTGGATAACTCCATCCGCTCGCGCAGCTTGAATGCGTGGTAATTGGTTATAACTATCTTCGCCCGATCAAGATCGTCCAGCATGTCGCTGGGAACAATCTCACGGCTCTGGTAATAGCTGTCTGGATCGTTGGGTTGCAGTACCCGCAAACGATCACGGATTGTAAGGCCAGGGGCAACAATCAGAAAGCCACGGGTAAAACGCTTGCTGGTAGGACGTCGAACTGAATTGATGGTCTGCCAGGCAATCAGCATTGCCATGACGGTCGTCTTGCCTGCACCAGTAGCTAGCTTCAGAGCCAAGCGCATTAACTCAGGGTTAGCGTCATTGTTGGCATTAGCCAGGTGTTCAATGAACTTCTTGCCGTCTTTCACATTGGGAGCAACCTCTGTCAGCCAGATAGCCGTCTCGATAGCCTCCACCTGACAGAAGAACGGGCGCACGCCATTGAATTTGTGATGACGCCAGTGTTGCAACAGTCGAACTGTTTCAGGAGTAACCTGCCAATGATTGGGGTTGGGAATAGTGCGCCACTGATCCACATGGCGGCGGAGTTCATTGATTATTGATGTGGGGTCGTACTGCTGATCCTTTGTTGAAAGGCCTTTACCTTCGTCAAACACAAATCCTTGCTGGTCTGCTGGAGCTGCCCTGCGTTTTTTGGGTTTTGGGATTGGTGTAATGAATTCTGCACGACGTCGTTTATCGAGAATCTGCTGAGTCGGTTGGCCTGATGAATCTAACTCCCAGTGGCGAGCTGGGTATTCATATGGTGAATTGAGGATTGGCTGCTCAAAGAAACGGTAATCCATAATTGAATTACTCCTGGTTTAACGGAAAATAGGGTGATCAGTGGCTCCTGAATGCTGTTTCAATGCTGCTGTAGTGCCCATCATGTTCCAACAACTTTCCAGTACCCGCCTTTTTTGGGACCAACACGGCGAATGTGCCCATCAGTTTAGCCAACTGCATTTCCACTATACATTTGGTCTGTAATTGCCATATACGCTTAAACGACCCTTGGCATTTGTAATCTCAGGCACCAGTTTTTTGATTTGGGTACCAAACTCGGAATCGCTCAACTTAAAACGAGATCCGATCCTGTTGGAGAATTCAACAAACTGACCGTAAAGATCCTTTGTCGGAATTTCAATATCCCAACCTGTTGCAGCATTTCTGAGGATGCCAGTTTCAAGCTTCCCAAACCAGAACTTCTGGATTGGAGTCATGCTGAATAACTTCTGTTCCATAAGTGCTGTCGTCTGCGGATATATATGAAGGTTTTTTTCTGTGAGATCATAGTTCAACAGGTAGTGCAACAGTGCTTCCCTTCCACCATTGTCCAGTTCCTTCTGGATTGCTTCAAAATATTTGTGATCCTGCATATGTTTCTCGCCAACATCCACGACAAAAAATCGACGTTCCTGTGGGCCTGCCGGGACACACCAGTCATTATTTGTAGCAAAGATGAAGTGCAGGTGATTCTTTATTTTAAAAGCATTCTCGCCCTTGCCTTCGATGACCAGGGTAGGCTCAGTAATAAGTGATTTCAGTACACCTTCAGCCTGCTTGTCTCCTGCCCAAAAAGCCTCGTCAGCAAATAGTAGGCATTTATCTTTCATATGAGCATTGAACTTGCCAGTGAGCTGAGATCCTTGGGCTAATGCCAAAAAGTGGCGGCCAAAGAGGCTTCCATAGCCATTAGCAAACACGCCTTTTCCTGTTGCCGACACGGCGACGGCCTGTCAGGACTGTCATCCTGCCGGTAGCACTTGCCTGGTCGTACAGCGTGGCCAGCTCAGACAGCTCACTTTCTCTATTGTAGAATTTCATGGTATCCGCCCGTTATTTATAGTAACAGCGGTTACTGTAATTCATGTTTGGTTATTTTGCAACGGTTCAATCTGTTTTTCTTCTTCCTGTTCCTCTGATTTTTCTTCTGCGGCTGGTGGGGCCATCAACTCCTGGAGTTTTGCGCTAATCCGCTCCATCGGTTCCCTTAAGCGGTCGGTGGTAATCTGAAGATATCCTCCTGTCACGTCGCTACCATCGCTGTGATTGAGCAATTTCTTCAAGGCAGCATACGGAATATCCAGACTCTCAGCTACAGTAATGAACGTCCTGCGAAGGTCATGTTGGGTAAACTCAATGCCAGGAACTATGCTATCAGCGTTCTCAAGCTTCTTTGCATGAAGTTCCTCTGCCGTTTTCACGTCATTCAGGGCCAGCAGGGTATGAGAGGTTATATGTTCAAAATTTCTCCTGGGATCTTTGAGATGTGATTCTTCCATTGCTCCAGGGAAAACATATTCGTTCACTTTATGCTGCTGCAATTTCTCAAACAAATTATAGATGAACTTACTCATCGGCAATGTATGGGGCTGACCGTTCTTCGTGTTCGTGATGGTAAAAGATTTATCCTGCATGTCTACGTCAGTCCATTTCAGCTTCAATGCCTCATTCTTGCGGAGTCCGGTATATATGAGTAACAGAAGATGACAACTGACAACAGGGTTAACCAGTTCATTTACTGCATTGTACCAGGGTTTCAGCAGGTGAGGCTTTATGAAGGTACGTCTTCGTTCAATTTTGTTCCATTGCTTCGTCTGGCTCAGGCGATGCGCTGGATTTTCAGGAATTGAATTCTCTGTTATGGATCTTGTGAAGTTATAGACTGCCCGAAATGTGCGCATTGCAGAATTGGCGGTTGCTTTACCATTAGCTTCCGAAATTGTTGAATGTCGCCGTGCCACCATGTCGCTGGAGATTTCGGCCATAGGCTTTTTCTTCCATGAAACAAGAAGTCTGTTGACGTGATCGCTATACATAGATATGGTTTTAGGCTTCAATCCAGTACGTGTTTCAAGAAATTTTTCAAATGCCTTTGCAAAGGTAATACTTCTTGTCTTCGCTTTTTTCTTCTCAAGATTGATGTCAAGTCCCTTGCGGAGATCTGTAGTCGCATCTGCCGCCATTTTCCTGGCAGTATCCGCACCGATCACCCCATGTCGTCCTAAGGTGACACGAGAGAGCTTGCCGTTGATCCACTTACGCACAAAATAACTTATGGAAGTAGCCGAAACACGAACTCCGAATGCCGGTAATTCGCTGTCGTAATATTCAACCTGTTTGCCTTTTTCAGCGAGTGGAATTTTCTCAACAGCTGTCTTGGTCAGCTTGATATTGTGCGCCATACGTAACCTCCAGCCAAATCTCATAGGGTACATATAGGGTACAAGATAAATAAAAGATAGTCAAACAATATGAGGCGTGATAATGTATTTTTTACATATATATCAGTACTTTATAAAACATCATAAAACCAAGAAAAACCCATGTTTCCTAACTCGAAATCAGGTGTACGGAAACGTACCTAGGGTTCGAATCCCTACCTCTCCGCCACTAAAATCAAAGGGTTACAGCTAAGAGCTGCAACCCTTTTCTTCTTTCTTATAGCTTACCGTATCCTCTCACGTATCCTCTAATGCTTTTGCTAGGGGAAAATACTATGAAGTGTGCGCTAAATCCTGAGGGGGGATAATTCTGCTTAATAATTCGCTTCAACAATATTCCATTCACCATTATTTTCTTTTCTGCCTGTTTCCTGTTGTTTCAAAACTACATGATATCAATGTGTTGATTGCAATATAAAAATTATTATGGTATCAGATTAATATATTTCTCTGCCCATCTTTACCTCTTTTGAGGAAAGACTAATTCACCGGTTAAAGCCCCGGTGTCTGAAAAGATCGCCACGGCAAGCGATCCATCAAGTGCGGCGAGTCTGGTTGCAACATCAAGGACCTTGCTGGCGCCGACCGAACAACGCTAAGCGATGGGATAACCTGCCCGGACCTGACATCCTGAAACACCCAGCGACCCAACGAACCCATAAATAACACCATAAGCTAGGTGCGTCCTGAATCAGGACCCCTGTTTCATCTCCACCAACCCGTTCCGGCAATCATGCCGCAATGGGTTTTTTTGTGTCAATCATCCCGACCGGGAGAGATATTTCGCTCCCGTGAGGGCGATTGTCTCTTTGCGACCGGGAAACCAACGAAAGGAGGCAGTCATGGCAAGTCTGAACAAGGTGTTAC
>JACAAY010000060.1 GCA_013377095.1 Desulfuromonadales bacterium | reverse complement strand
TACGACAAAAATGCGTATGCCCAAGGGGGCCTTACATAGTATCCAGGAAGAAGCAGCGGCCTAAAACCGCCGCTGTTCTCCCGGCCCGTTGGACAAAATAAGAAATGACAATACTAAATCGGCTGAAATACGCTTTTTTTTATGAACGTGGCCATCCTTGGGGGTGGTGTCGTCATCGCCATGATTTTTAGCTTAGACATTGGCGAGATGCTTTTTTCAGGAAAGGTGTTTTATCCTGCATTGGCGATAAATTGTTTAATTGCACCATTCCTTGAAAAACATTTGAAATTCAGATGAAAATCCAAAATCTGGGAGCCACCCGAAAAGGCGGCTTCCTGACAAAAAACCAGCCTGTGTCACGAATGCTGCGGCACAAGTTTTATCTCAAGTTTACAATTAACGGCCGCAGCGTACTTGCGAAGCATCTCCAGAGACGGAGAATGACGGTGAGAGCCGAGCGATGCCTCAACTCTTGCCAACGATGGCTGTGATACACCCATTTTTGCTGCAACCTGCTCTTGGGTCAGTCCCGCTGCTTTACGCGCTTTAAGCAGGACATCCAGCGCGGCAAATTCATCATCCAAGGCTTCCCAAGCCTGTTTGAAGCTAGAGTCTTGGAGGTCTTGCTCCAATTTTTTCTTGGGGTGGTACGAAACCGGTTTATAGCTCATGACTAATTACCTCCTTCAGACGAGTAAGCGCTATATCAAGTTCCCGTTTTGGCGTCTTATCTGTCTTTTTGATAATGCTGTGAAGAATTATGATCTTTCGCTCAACCATGGTGCAGAAAAAGGCTCTGCCGACTCCCTCCTCTGCTTTGGCGCGGATTTCAAAGAGACCATTGCCAATCGCCCGTGTATGCGGCATTCCCAAGTTTGGCCCATATTCTTCCATGCGAATGGTCAAAGCCCGAAATCGCGCACGCAAACCGACAGACCAAGCATCAAGTTCGGCCTCGACAGATTCATTGTAATATGAAAGTCGGAAAGTCATGACCAAAATATATCACACATGTTATATAAGTAAAGGGTTCTGAAGCGGCAGCCCAACCATCGTCACGACCCGCCGAAGGCGGATCAGCCTCAGCCCCACTAAGCAAACAAAGGAGATATGAGTAATGGCGTATGTCCAACCAGCCTTGATGCGATCCACTGTGACACCTGAGCCGAATGGAATTAAAGTTGTGATCCCGGCAAAGAGAAACTGGTTCATTCTTCTATTTCTATCCTTCTGGTTGTGCGGATGGGCTGTAGGTGAGTTTACAGTCCCTTTTGAATTTTTTAAGCACGATACACCTGCTGGAGCCAAGCTGTTTAGTCTTGCGTGGCTGGGTGGTTGGACAGTAGGGGGAGGCTTCGCGATTTACGCTTGGCTTTGGCAACTGAAAGGTGAGGAGATAATCACACTTACACCGGCAGCTTTACTAAGAAAGCGATCTGTATTCGGCTACGGACGCCAGCATGAATATGGCATTCAGCACATCAAGAACTTTCGCATTGCCCCTCAAGGATATAACCCATTTGATTTTTCATCTGCTGGACAATTCTGGGGGATGTCAGGCGGGATAATAGCATTCGATTATGGTGCAAAAACCTACCGTTTCGGTATCGGGCTGGATGAGTCAGAAGCAAATCTTATAGTGAATCAGATGAAACAGCTTGTAAATATTCCAGAATAAAACGTACTGGGACATAAAAACGGAGAGAAGTATCCGCTATTCGCCCGGGTCTCTACTTTAAAGGAGGCTCAGACAGAGCCATTGTGGCACATTGGAAGAAGCCCCTTGAGGACCACATCTGTCAATAAAGAAGTTCCAAAATGTGAGTGGGGACGAGAGGCACGGGGATGAGGGCTAGCGCTACCATTAAGTGCATCGCCCTGAAACGGATCGGCTACCCGCTCGACTTTACCTCTGCCGGAACCGTGCTCCTGGATTCACTGGTGCTGGTAGTTGCGATGATACGGGACAGGAAGCCGCAACGGGTCAATCAAAGCTGACAACATCCTGTATGAGGACCATTTCCTCAAGGAGCATACGACATGAGTCATGAAATGCGCCGCAAGGACCGGGAACTTGCCGGACCAGAGGCGCGGATGCTGCTGGAACGGGGAGAATACGGCATTCTTTCTACCTGCGGCGCCGACGGCCAACCCTACGGCATCCCGCTCAACTACTGCCTGCTCAATGATGCCATCTACTTTCACTGCGCGGTGGTAGGCCACAAGCTGGACAACATTACCGCCAACAACAGAGTGTCGTTCTGCGTGGTGGGAGAGACCGAGGTGCTGCCGGAGCAGTTTGCCACCCGCTACGAGAGCGTTGTCGTCTCCGGCAAGGCATCAGAGGTCTTTGATGGTGAAAAACAACTGGCTCTGGAAGGACTGCTGGCAAAGTATTCCGCCCCTTTCCGAACAAAAGGGCTGAACTATATCAACGCCAAGGGAGAACGGACCAGGGTATTCCGGATCGCTCTCGACGCCATCCACGGCAAGGCACGCAGATGATGCCTGCTTTTGGCGGATCCACGATGATCATGAAATCATCCCAATCTCACCTTCAAGAGCACCAGAAGAAGCTTGAAAGGAGTCCAGACCATGCAGATTGTTAACAGAGCGCTGTTCGTGATGACCCTGATGATTATTGCGGGCTGCTCGGGCCAGAATATCCGGGAAAACATGTATCAGGGGATCTACGAAGGCAGCCGCATCGAAAACAAGCGGGGAACAACTCCTGCCGAAAACGCGGGTAAACCGGACTTGAGCTACGATCAATACAAACAGCAGCGAAATGAACGCCTCAAGGGTGATATGCAGTGATTGATCTGACCACACAAGGAGAAAGCTGATGAAAAAAATCGTCGTACTGTCCGTAGTAACCCTGACTCTGCTGTTCGTCCAGAGCGCCTTCGCCGGCCTGACAAAGCTGGCGGATAACGTCTATTCCTATGTGGGCGTCAAGGACGCCTCGCCGGCCCACAGTTTTGCCGCCAACGCCGGAATCGTCATCGGCCTCGATGGTGTACTGGTGGTCGACACGCTCATATCCGCCAAAGAGGGGGAACGCTTCCTGGCCGACATCCGCAGGGTGACCGACAAGCCGATCAAATATGTGGTCAACACCCACACCCACCTGGACCACGCCCTGGGTAACTGTGTCTTCGCCAGACTGGGCGCCACGGTGATTTCCCACGAGGCGGACCGGACAATGCTCATCGCCCAGGGAGCCGCCATCCTGCAACATGCCGGCGACTATGGACTGAAACCGGAGGAGATGGCCGGCACCCAGGTCGTTATTCCCTCCCTCGCCTTCAGTGAGCGAATGATCATTGACCTGGGGGGCGAAGAGGTGCAGCTGATCCGCACCGCACCTTCCCACACCGCGGGGAGCCTGGTGGTCTGCCTTCCCGCAAAAAAACTGCTCTTCAGCGGCGATATCCTCTTCACCGATTTCCACCCCTTCCTGGCCGACGGCGATATATCGGGCTGGACCAGGACCATCGACAGCCTGCTGGCAATGGATGTGGAGCGGATCATTCCGGGCCACGGACCGCTCTCCACCAAGAAAGACCTGCGGGAGATGAAGGAGTATCTGCTGCTTTTCGACAGCACGGCAAAGGAACTGGCCGCAACATCGCAGGACGCTGACGCCATTTCTGCACAGATGCTGAAGATCCTGCCGAAACGCTCCATTGCGGAGTGGATGGTGGGGTATAATTTGAAGGCGCGTTATATGGGGAAGAAATGAAAATACAGAAACTGACCATCGAGAACCGCGCCAAGGTTTATGCGCTGTTGAAACTCGCCTTTACCGGCAGCAACCATGAAGCCGGGCTGGTGCAGAAACTCCACGAGAACGGCAGATCCATCCACGAATGGGTTTGCATCCATACCGGAAAAGCCATCGCCTACATCGCCTTTACCCATGCCTATCATGGCAACGACATCTGCGGGCTGCACCTGGCGCCCATGGCCGTGGCGCCAGACTTTCAAAAGCAGGGGGTGGGCAGTGAACTGCTCAGGTTTGCCCTGCGACAGGAAGCGATCAAAAGCCAGCCCCTGTTTGTCCTGGGCGAACCCGCCTTTTACAAAAAATTTGGCTTCGAACCATGCAGTTCACCCATCTGTCCATTTGATACAAACAATACGCATTTCCTGAGCAGGGAAAATACCACTGTCGCCAATTTCATTGTGGGCTATGAACCTGAGTTCAAACCCGTTGCCAAACCGTCCGGCCCGCAGGGCAAAAAGCGCCGGCCACGGTGAGCGGTGGGAAGATGAACTGATAGTTACCAACAGGGGCGCCCAGCGAGGCGCCCTTATTGAATGTGTAAGCGTATGGTCAAAATGCCAAAGACCAGCCACGATAACGGTTGAATTCCTCTCCTAAAGCCCGTATTATCATCACAAACAAACTCAAAAATCGGGATAAAAATCCACAGTGCCGCGAAGCAAAATGCGGTTTAGCTTAACACCAGTATACGCGGCGTCTCTGCGCCGCATAAACACTAACTCGTTTCACGATATGGGAAACTTAAGGAGGCAAAAGGCTGAGATGAGAGATGCAATTGGAAATGATGACAAAAACGAGAAGTCAATCTGTATCAATAAAAGAGATATCATTGACTATCTGCTCACGGAGCATAAACGCGAAAATGAAGATCAAGTTGATCAAGCCTATTTAGAGACTCTGCAGAGTATGGATGCATCAGACTTGTTTGATTTAATGATCGAAAAATATCACCCCGGCATGATGCAGCTGCATTCAGCTAACAAGATCCCGCTTACCGCCAGCACTTTTCAGTAGCTCGAAAAGAACACAATACCGATGGGCGTCAAAAAAACCATGGAGTGCCTCTTCAATTAACCTTCCGCCCCCCCGCCAGGGGCCATCTTCACCAGCTTCGGATTGAAACGGGCCACGATCTCCACCAGGTCCGACTGGGCAGCCATGACCGCCTCGATGTCCTTGTACGCCATCGGCACCTCGTCCAGCCCCCCGGAAATCAGGGTCACACCGCGTTTTGCCAGGAATACCGAAGCCTCGCTCCAGGAGCACTTCTCCTTGGCCGCCTTACGGCTCATCCTGCGCCCCGCGCCGTGTGAAGCCGAAGAAAGCGAGGCGGGATTACCCTTTCCCCGCACAACGTATCCCGCTGTCGCCATGGAACCGGGGATGACACCCACAACCCCCGCAGCAGCCGGGGTGGCGCCTTTGCGGTGCACCACCACGTCCTCCCCGGCATGGGCTTCCTTCCAGGCAAAGTTATGGTGGTTCTCCACGTCCAACAGGACCGCCACCCCCAGATTGGTGGCGATGGCGCGATGGATAAGCTCGTGGTTGGCGGCGGCATAGCGCCCCATCAATTCCATGGCGCTCCAGTACCCCTCTCCTTCCTCACTGCCCAACTCCAGCCAGGCCAGGTTGCGCATCTCCTTCGGCAGTTCCGGACGAAGCAGCTGCGCGATCCTGCTGTAATGAGTGGCCACCTCGTTGCCGCTGCCACGACTGCCGCTGTGGCTGAGCAGCGCCAGATACACACCCGCCTTCAGGCCAAGCTCGTCACGCTCAAGAACCAGTTCCCCGAACTCCACGAAATGATTGCCGCTGCCACTGGTGCCCAGCTGGCTCCAGGCCTTGTCCTTTAACGACTCCGTTATCCTGGTGATGCTCCAGGAATCATCCATCACCGGGTGCTGTTTTCGCTTCCGGAAGGTCGCGCCGACACCAAAGCTGGTTTCCTCCAGTATGGCGCGCTTCAGACGCTCCTGTTGATCCTTCAGGCTGGAAACCGGCAGATCGAGAACGCTCAGCTTCATCCGGCAGGCGATATCCATGCCGACGGCATAGGGTATCACGGCACCCCTGGTTGCCAGAACGCCGCCGATGGGCAGCCCGTACCCCTGGTGGGCGTCAGGCATGAGCGCGCCAATCATCGCGATGGGGAGCAGGCAGGCGTTTCTCATCTGTTCAACGGCCCCCTCCTCCAGATTATCCCCCCACTGTTTCCAGGGCGCCGGAGTATCCCGCTTCATAAAAAGCTTTCCAGGGTTCCGCGATGTACGTCCCTTCATTTCGCCTCTCCACCGAGGGTGGAGCTTTCCCCATCTCCGCCCTGTTTTCTCCAGAAAAAAACACGTTCTGAAGACTCCTGCGCACAGCTGCGCAGAAAACGCCTGAACTCGATCAACGAAAGCAGGATGTTGCCGCACACAAGCCATAACCAGACCGCAAGGTAATATTCAGTGGTAAAGCGTAGCGGACTGAAGGTCATTTCAAGCCATTTGCATAAAATCAGCAGGAGTGTAACCAGGAGTGTCAGGTGGAGGAATCCCAGTCTGTAGGAGATGTGCAGCGCCTTGGGATGTTCCGAACAGCGTACCATACCGGAGGAAATGCCCTGAAAGGGATTCCAGCCCAGGAGACGCATGACACCCAGCCTGAACCGGAATCCGCCCTCGGGCCGGTAATCAACCCGAATCCCCTGAACGATAAGCGTGGATGCGATTTCATCCTCAATTGCCCGGGCTGAAAACGATACCTTGTCTTTTATCCTGATTGTGCCACAGATTGAAAGTGGGAACATTGCTGTCAGGCGCTTTCCATACATATTGGTCGCGAGGCGCCGAGCGTCTCATCACCTAGCAATAATCGCCCAAAGCCTTGTCTGCAACAAAAAAACGAGCGTCACTCCGGATTTCTCGGAATGACGCTCGTACCACTCAACGATTCATGCCTGGCACATACCCTTTTACGGGACAGGTAGGCGGTAACCGGATCACCTCACCGTAACAGTATCCATAACAACCGAACCCGCATCAAGCGTCACCGGGCCCTGCAGAGCAGCGTTCCCCACACCCGTTTCCGAGAAGGTATAACCGCCATTCTCATCGGCTATCAATTCGTAGCCCCCCTTCAGAGTAATATCTATGTCACGCAGGGCAAAGAACGCAGGGCCGACGTGGGTTACATTAACCAGCTGAATGACGTCTCCGCTGCCCGCATTGTTGTAGGCGTCCTGCACGGTCTGGTATCCGGTTAAATCCCTTTTTATCCGTATCTGCGGCGTTGTATCCGCCGCAAAGGTGACCGCTATGGTGTGATTGGTAATGATGGTATTGAACGTATAGATGTTGGCGGCCTGGGAGTTGGCAACATAACTCGAAACGCCATCGATCAGCACCGAGGTAATGTGGTAACCGGCATCGGGTGTCACGGTAAAGCTTGCTGAGCTGCCGTACGTGTAGGTAGTTACACCGGGAGAACTGATACCCCCATGCGCGCCGGCCGTTGCCGTAATGGTGAAGGTTCGTATGTCAAAGGTACCGGTCACGCTTTTGTTTGTTTTCATGGTGACGGAGCAATTGGCGCCGCTACAATCGCCGGTCCAGCCAGTAAATTTGGAATTAATTTCACTGACGGCATAGAGATACACAATCGTGCCGTAATCAAATCTTCCGCTGCAATTTTTCTCGCTGGTCGTACAGGAGAAATTGGCATTGCTGTTTACGGAGCCATTGCCGGTACCGTCCAGGGTGAGCGACAGGATGTACGATGTCGTACCGCTCAGCTGCAGATTGGTCACCGGCGTTTCGATATCATTGGATGATACGGGAATATTTGCCGTTTTCAGACCATCGGTTGTCGGCGTGAACGTGACCGAGAAGGTGCAGGTACTATTGGGAGCAATGATGGCCGGCAGGCTGCCGCAGGTCCCATTATTAACGGTAAACATGTCGGGATCGGAGCCATTCCGGGCAATGGAGGTGATGGTCAATGGACCGGAGCCGGCATTGCCGATGACAAACGGTGTCGGAGGAGATGACTGGCCAACTGACACACTGCTGAAGTTGCCAGAAGTCGGGGTAACCGAGATTGAAGGCAGTTCGTATACTTCAAAATAATCCACATCCACGGGTATTGAGAGCGCCGGACTCTGGTCGCCATTCAGGGCATGCAGGCCAACAAACGAGATGTCCCATGGCCCGATCATGCTGGTGATGAGTGTGTAATTGCTGCCGTCCAGACTATATTCCGCAGTATATTCAGTTGTTTTTCGAATAATGCGGATCCAGACCGGCGTCGTTGAGGTGATACTGTCGATGGTTCCGCCCTTATATTCGCCAGGCGCCCCATTTATGTCATAGGCGGTTTCAAAGCGCCTGCCGGAATCGAAGGCATACTGGGCGCGCACGTAGTTATCCAGATCCGGAGCCCCGTTCTTGTCCGACATGAATGTAACGCCACCCTGCTGAAAGTTCTGGTTTGGTGATAAGGACAAGGTGTCCGGGAACAGCAGCTTTGCCGTTGCAACGAACTGGTTTACTCCGCTTGGCAGGGCGACAAAGAAGAGGTCCTTGGCGTTGTTGGTATTGCCCCAGAAATTTGTGGGAGTCGTTTTTATGCGCAGATACCCGGAATGGTCCGTAAGACTGTAATTTCCCAACTCTTCGTTTACCACAAACCAGTTGGGCGACATGGAACCACTGAAATCATCGCGGAAGGGGAGCACGATTGAACCGGTTCCGGTAAGTGGTATGGAGAGCGTCGGCGTGTAGATATCATTGGTTACAACCGTGAGATATGCCTGGGCCGGCTTGCTCACCGTCGGTTCAAAGACAGTGGTTATGGTGCAACTTGCAGCGGTGGCGAGACTCTGGCCATCACACAGGTTCTGAGTAATACGAAACTGGTTCGCATTTGTTCCGGTCAGGGTTACGGAGGTAAAAGCAAGGTTCTGATCCCCGGTATTGGTTATGGTGAAGACCTGGGGTAGAGAGGTCGTGTTGGTGGTGACATGCCCGAATGCCTTGAGGGGCGGCGAAACCAACTCAATGGAAATGGGGACTGCCGGTCCGGAAAGAAAGTGAGCAAAGTCCACATAATCGCTGACCCTGTCCCCTGTGCCGAGAGGATTACTTGAGTGGCGTGGCCCGGTGGCTGCCCCCCACCAGTTGTACGTTGCATTAATCGTTAAAGATGATGAAACATTCTGAACCCCGTAGTTGGCATTATTGAAAATATTGTTGCCGTTCGGAGCAGATCCGCCGATGAGCGGATTGGAGGAGTCGGTAGTGTATACGCCGACACCATTGGCAAAAATGGAGTTACGGAAAACATTCGGTGCGGTACTTGCTCCGGTAAGGTACATACCGTAGTTAGTGTGGTAGCGGATCGTGTTCCCCTGAATCAGCGGGCTGCTGGCTGCCGAGTAGATACCACCCTGAACGTTGTTCTCGAAGATGCTGCTGCCGATGCTGACGCCGGATGTGCAATTTTCCATGGCAATGCCATAGGCGCCGTTGGTGCTGGACGTGGTGTTGCTAACGGTTACGGCACCGCTGGATGACTGGATGTATATGCCGTGGCTGCCGTTGTCACGCACCGTATTGTTACTGATGGTGTGATTGCCGCTACTGCCATTGAACCGCAGGCCAAAGGAGGAGCTCTTCTCAAGTATAGTATTGCTCACTGAAATGTTGCCACTGCCGGTCTTCCAGATGCTGCCGTAGCTCTGATATCCTGCATAACGGACCGTCGCGTAGTCGATGGTGCTGCTGCCGCCGTCATAGATGAGAATGCCGTACCACCAGTTCGGTGTAGGCGCCGAGCCTGTACCATCGCCATTGCTGTCACCTCCGGCCGCATCGTCGCGGTAGTCGGTGAAGATGATCCGGTTATCGCTTGCGCCCACGGCCTGGAGATGGCCGTAGATCGCATAGTAGGTGTTCTGGGCAAATTTGACAACCCGGCCGGCAGGAATCGTGAGGGTCGAGCCAGAGTTAACGGTGATGACGCCCCGTGCATAGTACACTCGGTTGTTGACCCAGTCCGTGTTCCGGGTGATGCTGCCGCCCTCCACATGCAGGGGACCATCGAAAACATTGTTGTCTGCGATCACAACACCGGAGCTGTCGGCAACCATGCCAACGCCCCCGATGCCGTTGCCGTTCAGGGTGTTGAGTGTTACCGAAGCGGGTAGTGTTGCGCCGGTAATGTACAGGCCGTAGCCGCCACTGCTGCTGACCGTGTTGCCGCTAACCGCAGCTGGTGTGTTCTCCAGGTAGATGCCATGCACATTGCCATTGCCAACACCGCTGCCACTGATTGTGTTGTTGTTCAGCGCAACGGTGCCCCCGCTCTGGATCAGGATGCCGTGGCTGCCATTGTCTCGCACGGTGTTAGTGCTGATGCTGTGGGTGCCGCTGCTGTTCTGGATCCTCAGGCCAAAGGTGGAGCTCTGCTCGATGATCGAGTTACTCAGCGACAGGTTGCCGCTGCCGGTCTTCCAGATGCTGCCGTAGCTCTGATATCCTGCATAACGGACCGTCGCGTAGTCGATGGTGCTGCTGCCGCCGTCATAGATGAGAATGCCGTACCACCAGTTCGGTGTAGGCGCCGAGCCTGTACCGTCGCCATTGCTGTCACCGCCGGCCGCGTCGTCGCGATAGTCGGTGAAGATGATCCGGTTATCGCTTGCGCCCACGGCCTGGAGATGGCCATAGATCGCATAGTGGGTGTTCTGGGCGAATTTGACGATCCGGCCCGCGGGTACAGTGAGGGTCGAGCCGCTGTTAACGGTGATGACGCCCCGTGAGTAGTAAACCCGGTTGTTGATCCAAGTGGTATTCCGGGTAAGGCTGCCTGGCTCCACATGGATGGGCCCGACGAAGATGTTGTTGTCGTTGATCACGGCGCCGGAGCTGTCGGCGGACATGCCAACGCCCCCGATGCCGTTGCCGTTCAAGGTGTTGAGAGTTACCGAGGCCGGTAGTGTTGCGCCGGTGATGTACAGGCCATAGCCGCCACTGCTGCTGACCGTGTTGCCGTTGGCCGCAGCTGGTGTGTTCTCCAGGTAGATGCCATGCACACCACCATTACCGACACCGCTACTGCTGACTGCGTTGTTGTTCAGCGCAACCGTGCCGCCGGTCTGAATCAAAATGCCGTGGCTGCCATTGTCGCGCACGATGTTAGTGCTGATGCTGTGGTTGCCACTGCTGTTCAATATTTTCAGGCCAAAAGTGGAGCTCTGTTCAAGGATCGTGTTGCTCAGCGACAGGTTGCCGCTGCCGGTCTTCCAGATGTTGCCGTAACTGCCAAGTCCGGCGTATCGCACCGTTGCGTAATCGATGGTGCTGCTGCCTCCGTCATAAATGAGAATGCCGTACCACCAGTTCGGCGTAGGAGCCGAGCCTGTGCCGTCGCCATTGCTGTCACCTCCGGCCGCGTCGTCGCGGAAGTCGGTGAAGATGATCCGGTTGCCGGACGTGCCCACGGCCTGGAGATGGCCGTAGATCGCATAGTGGGTGTTCTGGGCGAATTTGACGATCCGGCCCGCTGGCACCGTGAGGGTCGAGCCAGAGTTAACGGTGATGACGCCCCGTGAGTAGTAAACCCGGTTGTTGATCCAGGTGGTATTCCGGGTAAGGCTGCCTGGCTCCACATGGATGGGCCCGACGAAGATGTTGTTGTCGTTGATCACGGCGCCGGAGCTGTCGGCGGACATGCCAACGCCCCCGATGCCGTTGCCGTTCAAGGTGTTGAGAGTTACCGAGGCCGGTAGTGTTGCGCCGGTGATGTACAGGCCATAGCCGCCACTGCTGCTGACCGTGTTGCCGTTGGCCGCAGCTGGTGTGTTCTCCAGGTAGATGCCATGCACACCACCATTACCGACACCGCTACTGCTGACTGCGTTGTTGTTCAGCGCAACCGTGCCGCCGGTCTGAATCAAAATGCCGTGGCTGCCATTGTCGCGCACGATGTTAGTGCTGATGCTGTGGTTGCCACTGCTGTTCAATATTTTCAGGCCAAAAGTGGAGCTCTGTTCAAGGATCGTGTTGCTCAGCGACAGGTTGCCGCTGCCGGTCTTCCAGATGTTGCCGTAACTGCCAAGTCCGGCGTATCGCACCGTTGCGTAATCGATGGTGCTGCTGCCTCCGTCATAAATGAGAATGCCGTACCACCAGTTCGGCGTAGGAGCCGAGCCTGTGCCGTCGCCATTGCTGTCACCTCCGGCCGCGTCGTCGCGGAAGTCGGTGAAGATGATCCGGTTGCCGGACGTGCCCACGGCCTGGAGATGGCCGTAGATCGCATAGTGGGTGTTCTGGGCGAATTTGACGATCCGGCCCGCTGGCACCGTGAGGGTCGAGCCAACAGGGACAGTGATAACTCCTTTAACATAGTAGACCCGGTTGTTTCCCCAGGTGATGCTGTTTCCGATATCACCGCCTTCCACAACAAGCGGCCCGGTAAAGGTGTTGTTATCTGACACAACGGCTCCGGAGCCAACGGCTGTCATTTCAATCGGGACTGCGCCATTTGCAGTGAACGTACTGGAGCTTATGCTGACGGCTGCCGTTGCAATGGCATCCGTGTATATCCCGTAACGGGAATTGACGCTAAAAGTGCTTCCACTTACGGAAAAAGGAGAGTTGCCCGATGCAAGAATGCCATCGTAACCATTGGAACTGAACATGCTGCCGGAAAAAGAATTTACTCCGCTTGCGCCGTTGAGATAGACACCATAAAAGGCGCTGAAGCTGATGGTTGAATTACTGATCGTCAGGTTGCCGCTGCCTGTCTTGTACACGTTGGACTGATAGGGATTATTGTATCCAGCGTAGCTCACAACACAGTTGCCCAGGGTAGCTGAAGCACCGTTTAAAACGTTGATTCCGCGCCACCATCCGGGGGCTGGGGCCGTGGCGGAGCCATCCCCGTTAGTATCGCCACCCGAGGCGTCATCACGGAAATCGGTAAAATATATTTTATTGAGAACAGTACCTGAAGCATCAAGGATCCCGTTGATCCACAGGCCATAATTCGAGGCAAACTTTACGACTGTTCCAGGATATATCGTCAAGGTCGGCCCGGCCGCAACGGTAACATTACCTGCCAGATAGTAGTTCGGGTGACCATTCCCCCATGTCTGGCTGCTGGAAATGGTTCCGTCTTCTACAAGGATATAGCGTGTACCGATAAAGGTATTGCCGGCTGCAACAGTTATTCCGGAGCTGGCCGCCGTGACCCCGATCGGAGCTGAACTATTGTTGTCAAAGGTATTTGTACCGCTGACCGAGAAAGTTCCGGGATTGGTAACTCCCGCATAAATACCGTAACGGCCATTGCCGACATAGGTGTTGCCGCTGATGGTGGCAGGAGAATCGCCTTGGGCAAGGATCCCGTCATAACCGTTAGAGCTGAAGATACTGCCGGTAAAAGAATTTAACCCGGCTGCACCATTGAGATAGACACCATAAAAGGCGCTGTCACTGATGGTTGAATTGCTTATGGTCAGGTTGCCGCTACCGGTCTTGTATACGTTGGACTGATAGGGATTATTGGCTCCGGCATAGCGGACAACGCAGTTGTTCAGGGTTGCTGTAGCGCCGCTTAAAACGTTGATCCCCCGCCACCAGCCGGGAGCTGCAACCGTAGCCGAACCATCCCCATTAGTGTCGCCGCCAATACTGTCATCCCGGTAATCGGTAAAATAGATCTCGTTTCCAGAGGTTCCAGGTGCATTGAGTGTTCCGTTGATCCAGAGGCCGACATTCTGGGCAAACTTGACGACAACACCCGGATCAATGGTGAGTGTTCCGTTTACCGTGATATCACCACTAACGTAGTAGGGGCTACCAGAAAGCGTCCAGTTTGCAGAGCCAATGGTTTGGCCGGGTAAAATGTTTTTAGGTGGGACCGGTACAAAAGGAGTGTTGCCCGCAAACACGGGAGTACTCAAGAAATTGGTGGTAGTGACAAAGCTGCTGACCATGTTGATACCGGCCAGCACTGGTCCGCTGCCGTTTCCCCACCAGTTATAGGTGGCGTTGATGGTGGGGGGCGATGAGGAGTTGTTCTGGACGCTATAGGCAATATTGTTGAAGATATCATTGCCGTTTCCCGGTGATCCTCCGATTGTGGGATTTGCCGAAGCTTCAGCGTAGATGCCGATATTGCTGCCGCTGATCTGGCTTTTTGTGATTATGGGAGCCGTTCCCGGACCGGACAGGAACATGCCGTAAGCGGCATTATTGGTGATTTTCGAAGAAGTTATGGAAATAGTGCCACTGGTGTTGACCAGGGAAATCCCTCGATAGGCACCGTTGCTGAAGGTGGAGTTACTGATACTGACACTGCCTTCACCGGTCTTGAAGAGATTGGCCTGTTGGCCGGCGGATGAGCTGCCAAAGCGCACAACGCAGTAATCCATGGTGGCGGTTGCGTAGTTATTGAGCTCTATCCCCCGCCACCAACCCGGGGCAGGGGAAGTTGCGGAACCATTCCCGTTGCTGTCACCGCCGATCGTATCATCCCGAAAATCGGTAAAGGTAATCTCATTGCCCAGCGTTCCAACTGCATCCAGATTTCCATCGACAAAAAGCGCTGCGCCCTGGGCGAATTTGACTACCGTTTGGGGCCTGACAGTAAGCGTGACGGCATTTGATGCA
The DNA here is from genome assembly GCA_013377095.1 of Desulfuromonadales bacterium. Lineage (GTDB taxonomy): Bacteria > Desulfobacterota > Desulfuromonadia > Geobacterales > Pseudopelobacteraceae > Pseudopelobacter. Next base: position 14,038 of record JACAAY010000060.1, on the reverse strand, counting down.
ACGGTAACGGATCCGGCAACGTAATAGACGAGGCCCGCGCCGGTGGCACCCCAGGTCTGGTTGTTGGGAATTGTTCCAGCCTCAACCAGAGTGTGGCGGGGGCCGGTATAGGTATTGCCTGTCCCGAGTGCGATACCGGAACTGGCCGCGCTGACACCGATGGGAGCGGAAACGTTGCCGCTGAAACTGTTGTTGTTGACCGAGAAAGTTGAAGGGGTGGAAACGGAAGCATAGATTCCGTACTTACCATTGCTGTTAATGGTGTTGCCGGTGATGCTTGCCGGTGAATTCCCGTCCGCAATGATACCGTACTGCGGGTTGTTGGTTATGATGTTATTGCTGATTGTTGATGATGTGGCAGCGCCATTCAGATAAACACCATAGTTGGCGCTGTCGCTAATGGTGGAGTGGGACAGGGTCAAAGCACCGGTACCGCTACCGGTTTTATACACATTGGCATAGCCGGGGGCACTGGATCCGGCATAGCGTACCACGCAGTACGTCAGGTTGGCGGCGCCACCATTTCCAATTTCGATCCCCCGCCACCAGCCGGGCGCAGGAGTTGTTACAGTGGTGTCACCATTGGTGTCTCCTCCCGCACTATCGTCACGGTAGTCCGTAAAGTTGATTGGCGAACCGGACGTCCCGATTGCACTCAGCGATCCATTGACAAAAAGCCCCTGCCCCTGGGCAAACTTTATCACCGTACCCGGCTCGATTGTCAGGGTAACTCCCCCGGCAATCGTGACACTGCTGCTGACGTAATACGGGCCTGCAGCAACCGTCCAAACGGTATCACTATTAATCGCCCCACTAACCGTGGCAGCAGCCAAAACAGCGTTTGGCGCAAACGTGGCCGCCAGGAACACCAGAGCAGTCAAGACAACAAGCTTAGCCTTTAACATACGTAGCCTCCATGCATCATAACGATCTGTTATTTAAAGATAAAAACTTGGGGAGCACCGTGCGGGCAGAAAACAAGAAGTTGTGATGTTGTTAGTATAGACCCAAAACCCTTTTTTTCATGAGACAATTTAGCATCATGGCCGGACAGCGTCAAAATGTTTTTCTATAGTGCAGGATGGGGAGAGCGGAGGCTGACCGGAGCAAATTCCGAGGCCTAGATTTCGGGGTTTTTTTGAGGTTTTTTCTCTGTAGTATTCAGTCTGATTTTCTTTACTGCAGTTCTGGACCAGTCTACTGGTACTGGATATAGAGCGGTTGCGGGTTCAGCTTGAGCAGATCCCTGGGTGCCAGCAGCGCGTCACTCTTCTTGGTGTCATTGTGGTAAAAGAGTTTGAATCCGGTGAACTGGACCGGTTCGCTCACCACGTAGGCCTTGTAGGTGTCCCGCTTCAGCCAGGGTGCTCCCCAGCCGTCCATATTGATAACGGTCTGCACCTCAGGCCGCAGGGTAATGGAGCGATAGTTCGTCAGCCCGTTGCGCGTGAAGCGGTGGACAACCAGAACCTTGGGCGGCAGCCTGTACTTCTTCACCAGTTCCGCCAGGTAACCGGAAGCGTAATTGACATCGGATGCATCGTAGCTGCCGATCTTTTTACCCGGTTTGGCCTTGCTCTTGATCAGATTGAATTCCGGGTCAATGCCCAGATGTACGTCCGGATTCCTGAGGAGTTGTTCGAAATGCGGCAGGACCGTGCGGATGTCGTCATGCCCGGTCTGGATGTCGATAAAGAGTAGGGCATTGGCCTCCCTGGCCCAACCGTAGACCTGCTTCACCACGGTGTCAGGCATGACCATACGGTATTTGCCCGCTTTACCCGGACTCCCCTGGGCCACCACGGCGATCAGATGCAGGGCCATCTGCACCGGATGCGACGGATCGGCAGCCTCCCAGCGGCTCGCCTCACGCTTCAGCCTGAGCAGCATATCCTCCTTGCGGTACTCACCCAGCGCCCCCATCTTTCTGGAAAGCGGATTGCCATAATAGGCAACGATACGCTTCTCCGGAAGAATCGATCCGGCCAACGGTTCCGGGTATTTCACCGGCCACCCCTTCTGCCGAGCAAACTCCGGGCTCTCCCCCGCCAGGTATTTGACCTTGGGACCCGTGACGGCAGCTGCTGCGCTGGAACGGTTCGGCAACGGAATGTGGGCATGTTCCTCAACGGATGAAGTGATCTGACTCTGGACACCTTCATCACGTGGAGCGGAAGCCCTGGTATTCCCGCTCTCCGAGCAGCCTGTCAGAGTGAACGGCAGGGCAAGCACGAGCGTCAGCAAAGAGAGAATCATTCTCGCTGCGGGATGAGTCGGAACAACTTCAACAGGTATCCGGGAAGCCTGCTCTAAGAAGGGGGCTTTGTGTGCAGAATGTGAAGAATGGGTCATGGAGCCGGTCTTTTCGTGGATTTTACCGCAATTGAGTGAAGAAACACTCTCTACCTGCAAACAGTGATTATCAGCCTGTTCGGCGCACGCGGAAAAAGCGCCCTTTGATTCTGTTTTTCCCCAGGCAGGCCAGGGCCTGATCAATACTCTGGCGCATGATCGCCACGTAGGTATGGAAATCGAAAATATCGATCCTGCCGACCTCGCTCCCGGCTATACCTCCTTCACCGGTCAGGGCGCCCAGGACATCTCCGGGCCGCAGCTTGTTCTTGCGGCCACCGTCGATGCAGATGGTCACCATGGCAGGTTGCGGTGGCCTGCCGAACAGGGGTGACAGCGCGGCAAGATCGCCGCGGGCAATCATGCTCCCCAGCGCGCCTTCAATGGCGCTGACCAGCCGGTTTTCCCGGGAGGTCACCAGGCTTATGGCCAGCCCCTGCTCCCCGGCGCGTCCGGTACGGCCGATGCGGTGGGTATGAATCTCCGGGTTACGGGACAGCTCAAAATTAATCACCGCCGGCAGCTCCTTGATGTCCAGCCCCCGTGCGGCAACATCGGTCGCCACCAGCACCGAGGCGCTGCGGTTGGCAAAACGGACCAGCACCTGATCCCGCTCCCGCTGTTCCAAATCACCATGGATGGCCAGCGCCGCAAAGCCGCGACCTGCCAGGGCATCGGCCAGTTCCTGGCATTCCAGCTTGGTATTGCAGAAAATCAGGGTCGATTCGGGTCGATAATGCCCCAGGATGCGAACCACCGCCTCGTTGCGCTGATCGTGATCAACCTCGTAGAAAAGTTGTTCAATGGAACCCTCGTCATGGCTCTCATCCACGCTGACCTCCACCGGATCACGCTGGATCGACATGCTCATGGCGGCTATGGACTCCGGATAGGTGGCGGAAAACAGCAGGGTCTGTTTCCTGGCCGGGGTGGCGGCAATCAGAGCACCGATGTCTTCCTGAAAACCCATATCGAGCATGCGGTCGGCCTCATCCAGCACCAGGACCCGCAGAACGGACAGGTCGAGGCTGGCGCGACGCAGATGATCCAGCAGCCGGCCGGGGGTGCCGACCACCACATGGGCGCCATGCTCCAGGGAACCCAACTGGGGACCGAAGGGGACGCCGCCACAGACCGTCAGAATCTTGATGTTATCGGTGAATCGGGCCAGGCGGCGCAGTTCCTTACCGACCTGATCGGCCAGCTCGCGGGTCGGGCAGAGCACCAGGGCCTGCACCCGGAAGGATGAGACATCCAGCTGTGTCAGCAGGCCGATCCCAAAGGCCGCGGTCTTGCCGCTGCCGGTCTTGGCTTTGGCGATCACATCCTTGCCAGCCAGGATCGGCGGCAGACTGTGGGCCTGAACCGGAGTCATAACGGCATAACCGAGGGAGGCCAGATTCTTGAGCAGGGGGGCTTTCAGGTGCAGCGTTGAGAATGCATTTGGGTTCATGGATAACGTCCTCATTCCACGCCCACAAAAAAACCACAGGAGTTGTCCCTGTGGTTCAGGCGCGTGACAACTATAACATGGCGCGTAGCACTGAGCAATGTTTGCGCTGCACATAAAAAACCCAAATATGAACCCACTGCCAAAAAAAAGTATTTCACCCTGACAGGCATCTGTCAGTATCATGTGCTATGGTTCGATTTTCATCGCACAAAAGGGGGCACGATGTCACCGCATAGCATTCCCAAGATAGACATACTAATGACGATTCTGAAACGGCTTGAAACCGGTCAGAAGTTCACGGTGGGTGAATTGGCCCATGAGCTTTGCGTTACGGAGCGAAGCGTCTATCGCTATCTCGACACCCTGCAGGGGGCCGGCTACCCGATCTATTACGATCGCAAACTGAAAACCTATCGCTTTGTGGATTCGTATAAACTGCGGGATTCCGGCTCCCTTGACAATCTTACCAGTGCCCTGGATCTGAAACGCCAGATGTTCAGCTCTTCATCTGTCGGTATTGCCACCTACAAAGTCGACGGGAGCTGCGTCTGGGCTAACACGGCCCTAGCCCACATGCTGAATACCTCCATACAGCAAATCCTTGCCCAAAATTTCACAACCCTTTCTTCATGGCGTGAGTCAGGCCTGCTCGATCTGGTCAACAGCTCGATTCAGAGCAATGAGGAGAGTTCCCGCGACCTCCGTCTTATTTCCAGCTTTGGCAAGGAACTCTGGGCACAGTGCATCGCTTCCCCCTTCACGAGCAACGGGCACAGCTTCATCCTGGTGATGACCCACGACATTTCGGCCCGCAAGCAGAAGGAACTGGCCCTGTCCACCTTTGCCGCTTCCATCAGCAAGGGTCCCAACCTGGTCATGATTACCGACCTGAACGGGACTATTGAATATGTGAGCGACAAAATCAGCGAAATAACCGGCTACACCCGCGAAGAGGTGATCGGCGCTACTCCCCGGATTTTCAAATCCGGCTTCACTCCCCCCTCCGTGTACGAAAACATGTGGGAAACCATCTCCTCGGGTCGGGAGTGGACGGGAGAGCTGTGCAACCGCCGCAAAAGCGGCAGTACCTATTGGGAACATATCCGCATCTCGCCAATTTTTGACGCCGACGGAAGCATCAAACGGTTTGTGGCGGTCAAGGAGGATGTGACCCGCCAGAAACTCCTGGAGGAAGAGCTGTATCGGCATGCCACCGGCGATTCACTGACCGGTCTCTACAACAGGCGTATGACCAGGGAACTGGGCAACCGCGAGATCAGCCTCATGCGGCGCCAGAAGTCTCCCCTGGCGCTTGTGGTGGCTGATATTGACGCCCTGAAGAAGGTAAACGAAGATTGCGACCATCTTGCCGGAGACGCAGTCTTGCGTGCGGTGCCACAGGCCTTCCGCCTGCTCCTACACAACAGCGACATCCTGGGAAGGATCGGGGGTGACGAGTTTGCTGTTGTGTTGACAGGTGCGGATGCCGACCAAAGCTTGCAGATCGCCGAACGTCTGCGCAAAACGATCGAAGAGTTGCCTGTCGCCTGGAAAGACGATGTCATTCGCTGTACCGCAAGTATCGGAATAGCCAGACTGCCGGAGGGCGACACAGGCTTTGATGATCTTCTGGACCAGGCCCATCAGGCAGCGTACAAGGCTTACCGGAGAGGAGGCAACCGGGTGACGCTGTTCGGTCCTTTTGACGGGTCGGAATCCTAGTCGATTACATGTTGAGCAAACATATTTCTGAAATCGGGATACCCATGAATACGAGCAACACCGAAAAAGCGACCGAACACACAGGGTCAAACACACCAACGTACCAGGCACAGACTGCCAGAGACGCCGTCAAAACCATTCTCCTTGTGGATGATGACGACAGCGTCAGGGAAGTGATTCGGCATATGCTTGAACTGTGCGGCTTTACCATCCTGGTGGCCGCCGACGCCGCGCAGGCGATCGACATTGCACAGGACCACGGCGACAAAATTGATCTCCTGATCTCGGACGTGGTCATGCCAGGTCTGAACGGTCTGCAACTCCATCAGCACCTGCTCCTGCAGCTGCCCTCACTGAAAGTCATCTTCATGTCGGGTTACCCGGTGAATCCGCTCAGCCTTGGTGAACAGCTGAAAGAGACAGCGCATTATCTACCAAAACCCTTTCGAGCGGATGCGTTGCTGGAAAAGATACGGCTGATCGTTTGATCACAATTGCATTTTAATGCGATGAGAAAGCAGAAGGCACTCCCCAGTTATAACGGAAAACGGGGGAATGCCGTGCCATATACTACAAAAAAAAATGGAAGGCGACCCATTGGCCGCCTTATAGCGAGCGTTCACGGATCAGCAGCGCTTCCTGCTGCGAGATCCCCAACGACAGCAGAAAAGTGTGGTGCGCCTGTGGCGCCCGCCGTTCAAACTCACAATGCAATTGGAACATGGCGTTGTCATCCATACCGGCTGCACGCAAAAGCTCCACAAACATTTCCTTGTCCACGGTGTCCAGCGGTCCTCCCTGCCCCCGCAGCCTCAACATACCCGCCAGCAGGCGCTGCTTGGCCTGCAGGGCCAGAATTTCCTGTCCCACCGCCACCAGCCGTTGCTGAATAACCGTGGTGGTGTCGTCGCCAGATGAGTTCAACATGTTCCTGATGTCCTCAATACCCAGCCCGGCCTGCCGAAAGGAACAAATTTTTGCCAGCCGTTCCCGGTCGGCCGGTGAATAGAGGCGGTAGTCGGCATGGCTGCGTCCCGATGGCGAGAGCAGACCGATGCGGTCATAATACAGCAAGGTGCTGCGTGACAACCCGAATTGCCGGGCGAGCTTGCTGATGCGAAACATCTCTCCTCCGCTGTGGCATAGCCACGGTGCGCCACCGGGGACATGCCATTTCAGACCCGTTTCAGGCGTATTTAGCCCGAATCTCGGATATCCTCATTGCCGGAAGTCCCAACCATTCCAGAAAACTCTGATGTCCAGCGGGATTTTCCCTCTCGAACAGCTGGTGCCACTGTTCCATTGTCGCCTCATCCAGGCCGATAGCCTTAAAACGTGCCACCCACTCCTCCACTGTTACGCTTGGTTTCATCGTCACTCTCCTTATTCAATCATTTTTTCATGCTGATGCGTCATGGCCATGACGACCTTCACGCTAAACCGTGAAGCGGTAGACGGGTCAAGGGCTTTCTTTGGAGAAAACGGGCATTATTCCAAAAACAGTTAAGGCGGCCGAAATGGCCGCCTTAACGGATGTACTAACGTCTTCACAATTCCATGCCAGGCACGCTAGCGGCGAAGCTTCTCAAGCAGCGGCAGAAGAAATTTGTCATACGTGACCCTCTGTTTGGCGGACAGCAGATCGATGTTTCCTTCGTTATCCAGCAAAAAGGTGCCAACCCCGATAACCGTTTTTGCCAGATAGCCGGTCCCGGCAACGCTCGTTTCAATCAGGTCTTTTCGTTTACTGAGCAGAGTGCGCAATGCGTACAGATCAAGTTCCATGTTCAGGTCTCCAGCAGTAGTGGATATTATTTTGAGGAAGTATAAAGGATCGTGCGTTCCCGTACAAGGTTGGATGTAACCGACACACCCCTCTCCCCAGGCATGAAGCAGCTCTCCATCTCCCATTATCCTGTTCATCCGGTGCAAAGCGTGTAGAATGTATGGCCACACACAAGGGGAAGCGATGACCAGAGCTGAAAGGAACGACGCGCTGATTGCCGGCAATCGACGGGAATATGGCCGCGATTACGATTTTTTGGATTTTTCCACGCTGGCCCAGGCTGCAACAGCCCATGCCGAAAGAGATACGTTACTGGCCTGGTTGCGGGACAGGGCCGGGTTTGACTGCTGCGACACCAAGGTTGACAGCCGCCGTCTCTCTCCCGGCTGCCGGACCTGCGCCAACGGGGCCTGGTCATGCCTGTTCATCAATGGCCGCTGCAATGCATCCTGTTTCTATTGTCCGACCTCCCAAGACGAGACCGACGGACCATTGTCAAATGGCATCCCCTTTGAGACTCCCGAAGACTATGCCGAATATGTGGCCCTGTTCGGTTTCACGGGGGTCAGTATCAGCGGAGGCGAGCCGCTCCTGACCCTGGAGCGAACCCTGGCCCATATTGCCGCTGTCCGCCGCCGCTGCGGGGACGCCGTCCATCTCTGGATGTACACCAACGGCACCCTTTTCACCAGGGGCATTGCCAGTGCCCTGGCCGATGCCGGCCTGGCTGAGATACGCTTCGACATCGGTGCCACCAGGTATGATCTCAGCAAGCTGCGACTGGCGGTTGGCGTCATTCCCACCATAACCGTTGAGATTCCGGCGGTGCCGGAAGAGGAAGAGCTGATGCGGGAGAAGCTGGTGGAAATGGCCGCGGCCGGCGTTCAGCACCTGAATCTGCATCAAATGCGCCTGACACCCCACAATTTGCGGCATCTGGCCAACAGAGCCTACACCTTTGTCCATGGTGAAAAGGTGACGGTTCTGGAATCGGAACTAACCGCCCTGCGCCTGATACGCCACGGGCTTGAACAGGGCATCGACCTGCCGGTCAACTACTGTTCCTTTCCCTATAAACGGCGCTTTCAGCACGCCGCGGCACGTCGGCGGGGCCTCCCCCATATCCAGGGAACAGAAGATACGATAACCGCTGTTGGTTATCTGCGTTCGCTCAGCGCCGGAAATGTTCAGTATTTCGAGGCAGTGACCCTGCCGGAGGGGGGCAACCGGCTGTCGGCATGTGACATCACCCTCCCCTCCGGTCGGGGAATAGTCGTGGAAAAGCGTCCCGTTTCTCCCCTGATACCGGTATCACCCGGATTTTTTAACGACTTTTCCCTTTCCACGGCGCTTCCCGAGGAACTGCGACCCTTTGAGCGGATCCCGGTCGGGCTGGCTGATTATTTTTGAAAGAGTTTCTTACGGAGGGAGTCAGAACAATACCTGCTGTCCGATGACTGATGGCAAGCGCGTAGGCGCCTTGATCCGCAGCTGTTTATTGACATTCATGCGGCCAAAAACCACCTGAATAGCGCTGATCGATACACCGAATTCAACGACAAGGAATCGCACCATATGGTCGGTTGCCCTCCCCGCATGTGGGACTGCCGTTACACTGACGCAGAGCTGGTGTCCCTTGACCTTGCCGATGGCGTCCCGCTTGGCATTGGGCGTGCCAAGGATATTGAGCACGAGGGTATCACCATCCCAGGTATAGAACGATTTCTTCATTATTGTTCCGCTGGTCTCCCATGGTGATTCTTGAAACACCTTCAGCAGAGCAGCAGTTGGCCGTCATCATCGGCCTCGTAGACCACCTGCTCCTCCACCTGAAGCGAAGCCGCCCGGACAGGGGCGACCGGCAACGGGATGACGTCCATGCCCACCTCCCGTTCCCGGGCTTGCTGGTCTACCCGTATGCTCTCCTCAGCCGCCCGGATCCCCGCCTCTGCCGCCCGTTTTGCCAATCGGTCGCAGCGCTCATTGAAGGGATGGCCGTCATGGCCGCGCACCCATTCCCAGCGGATCTCGTGATTGGCGGACAGGCTGGCCAGCCGTTGCCAGAGATCCTGGTTTTTGAGCGCGTCCGGAGTCTCCAGGCGACCGCTGCGGATCCAGCCCGCAAGCCATTCGCCCATGCCCCGCACCAGATACTGTGAATCGCTGAAGACGCGCACCCGCTTGGGCTTTTGCAACGCCTCCAGTCCCCGGATAGCCGCGGTCAGTTCCATGCGCTGTGAGGTTGCGGCCGGCTCAAAACCGCTCAACTCCTTCTCATGCTCACCATAGCGCAGGATCACTCCATAACCGCCCGGTCCCGAGTCCCGGCCCGAGCCATCGCAGTAGATCTCCACCACACCGGGGGGCGGCGGGGTAAAGGCCAGCTCCAGCGCGGAAAATTCCAGCTCTTTCAGTAGGGGCAGCAACAGCGGCAGGTTGGGCGTTTGTCGCTTAAGAGAGGTCAGGGACAGCTCCAGGGGCACGTCATAGCGGACGGTAGCCAGGGTTTTGGAGAGCCGGGCCTGGTCGGCATGGAGGCGCAGATTTTCCCGGCGCTGTTTGCCATTCACCAGGCTGATCCAGCGAAGAACCGCTTCCAGAGAACCAAAGCGCCGTACCAGTTCGGCAGCGGTTTTCTCGCCAATGCCGGGCACTCCCGGGATATTGTCCGAACTGTCGCCGGCCAGCCCCAGCACATCCGGCACCAGCTCCGGCAGGACACCGAAACGGTCCAGAACCTCTTGGGGGCCTGAGCGGAGATCCTTCATGGTATCCAGCAGGCCGATCCCGTCGCCGACAATCTGCAGCAGGTCCTTGTCACCGGTGACAACCGTAACCTGGAGTCCTTCCACGGCATAGCGGCGGGCCAGGGTGGCAATCACATCGTCGGCCTCAAAACCGGGCGCTACCAGGGCCGGGATGTTGAGCGCCTGCACGACCTTCCTGATGTACGGCAGCTGGGACGCCAGATCTGCCGGCATGGCGTCGCGGTGTGCCTTGTAGGCGGGATAGATCTCCCTGCGAAAAGTCTCTTCCCGGGGAGGATCAAAGACAACAGCCAGATAATCGGGGCGGTTCTCCTGCAGAAGACTGAGGAGCATCCTGGTGAAACCGAAGATGGCATTGGTCGGCATGCCTGCAGTGGTGGCACAATCCCGTACACCATAATAGGCGCGGTAGATGTAGCTGGACCCATCCAGCAAGAAAAGCTGCGGCGCTGCGTTCACATTCACTCCCGACCTGACAATCCCCGGCACATTTCTTTCTCAACCGGACGGGGTAGAATCGCACATCCTGGAGATCGAGCACAATCTTTTTGAGCGGTATTCATAAAACAGCACAGCCGGCCGAATGGCCGCCTGGTGAATCAGGTATACTCTCCTGCATCATCACTCTGGCATCCCGGCGCACAGGAGGTATACTTAAAAAAACAACTGATTCAAACCACTGTCTATCGCTAGTCAAAACGTGAAGGAGTGACATCATGAACGTAAGGCCCGTTGTGGAGGTTTTCTTCGACTATATCTGACCCTGGTGCTACCTCGGTACCGTGCGTACCGACCGTTTGCAGCAGGAGTATGGGGTTGAACTGCGCTGGAGCGTCTTCCCGCTTCACCCCGAAACACCGCCGGAGGGGATGGAACTTGCCGAACTCTTTGCCGGACGGGAGGCGCTGATCCGTGACATGCAGGCACGGCTGCTGCAGACCGCCGCAGCAGAGGGGTTGCCGCTGGTTGAACGGACCCGCACCTACAACAGCAGACTTGCCCAGGAACTGGGGAAATGGGCAGAGAATCGTGGCAAGGGAGACCAGTTTCGTTCCGCCGTTTACCGTGCCTATTTTGTGGAAGGGGTCAACATCGCCCTGGTCGAGGAACTACGGCGGATTATCACAGCTGTCGGATTGCCCCTGGATGAAGCGGGAGCCATTCTTGCTGAACGGAGCTTTGCCCCGGCAGTGGATGCCGACTGGCAACGGGCCGCCGAGTTACGGATAACCGCCGTCCCGACGCACCTCAGCGGCGGAAAACGGTTGACCGGGTTTGCATCCTACGATGAGTTCGTGCGCCTGATCGGAGAAAGCCCGTAAAACCAACTGCCTTGAGGATACGACAAAAGGGTCAATCTGCTCGATTAACCAACAAAATGGCTTTTTTTCTCAGATGTATGCAGGCCAACCTTTTTTCTTTGCTGCAACCTGTCATCCAGGAAGTCTGGCCATGGATAGGCACAGATCATCGACTTGACCAGCATACCGTTGGCCTGTATCTTCCTTGCACAGCAGACACGTAACCCGTTAAAGGAGTCCCGACGTGGCCATATTCGAAGTCAAACACCCCCTGATCCAGCACAAACTCGGCCTGATGCGCAAGGCGGACCAGAGCACGAAACAGTTTCGGGAACTGGCGTCCGAAATCGCACGCCTCCTGACCTATGAGGCGACCAAAGATCTGGAAACAGAGACCATCACCATTTCCGGCTGGGCCGGACCGGTCAGCGTCCAGCAGATCAAGGGAAAAAAGATCACGGTCGTGCCGATCCTGCGGGCCGGACTGGGGATGATGGACGGCGTCCTCGACATGATCCCCAGCGCCAAGGTCAGCGTGGTCGGCCTCTACCGCAACGAGGAGACGCTGGAACCGGTCGCCTACTACGAGAAATTCGCGAACGGAATGGAGGAGCGCATCGCCCTGATCATCGATCCGATGCTGGCCACCGGCGGTTCACTGCTGGCAACCATCGAGATGCTGAAAAAGACCGGCTGCAAACGGATCAAGGGACTCTTCCTGGTGGCCGTTCCCGAGGGGCTTGAGCGGATCAGCCGTGCCCATCCCGATGTGGAGATTTACGTTGCCTCCATCGACGAGCGGCTCAACGAACAGGGCTACATTCTGCCCGGCCTTGGCGACGCCGGTGACAAAATTTTCGGTACGAAATAGGAGTTCGGACCGAGGTTCGCGAACGTGAGAAAATCACACCTGCTGCTTTCCCCAGGGAAAGTACACGCAGCAGAAAGGGCCAGACGTTTCCAAGGAAACGGACCGGCCCTTTTCAGTTTTGAAAAACGTGTCGCCACAGAGGGCACAGAGATCTCACAGGAAAGTCAGAGTGTTACAGCTGTTTGCCTGACACAAGGAAAGGATAAAAAACTCTCTGTGATCTCTGTGACAACCTGCCGTATTTATGATTATTTTTTCCGCCGACCCGCTCCGGGAAGGGGAATCAGGGGGACAACTCACTCTCTCCCGGGCCGGTGCGGATTTCCTCCACCTGTTGCAGCAGAGTCTGAATTTCCGGCTTTTGCGCAATCTGGCACTGTTCGGCCAGAATCTCCCCCAAAATCCCGTCGGTTGTCAGCGGGTTGGCCAGCACGACCCGCAGGACAGTGAACTCCTCCTGGCGAGTCCCCACGTGAAGCCGGGTTCGGGAGACGAAGGTCTTGCCCGCTTCCCGCTGATACTTCTGCAGCAGCTGGTTGACCCGGTCGAGGAGCGCGTTGATGTAGGGTCGCTGTTCATCCGTAGCTTCGTCCAGGGCCTTCTGAACAGTGTGGGGGCAGTAACGGTAGGTGAGGATGTTCAGCTCCGGTTCACTGGTCAGCTGGAAATCGGGATGGTTGCGGACCATGTCGGCAAAGGTCCGCGCCCGTTCGATGCCCATGTCGATCAGCAGTTCGTATCCCTTGCGGCCGATGATGGAAAAACCGGCATGGACCAGCATGGCCATCCCCGGCCGGGACCCTTCCAGGGTGTGGCTGCCCAGGTCCTTGGAACCACGGCGCAGGATGTAGTTGGCATGATGCTCGATGGCCGACAGGGCGGTCGGATCCTTGAAGACGACCATACCCGCCCCCATGGGCACATAGAGCTGTTTGTGGCCATCGATGGTGACCGAGTCGGCCCGTTCGATGCCAGCCAGCAGGGGGCGGTGACGGTCGGAAAAGAGCGTCGGCCCGCCCCAAGCTGCGTCCACATGAAAATAGCAGCCCAGTTCCTGGGCAAAATCAGCCATGGCATCCAGCGGGTCGACGTTGCCGGTTTCGGTCGTGCCGGCGATGCCAACCAGCGCCAGCGGACGGATGTTACGGTCCTGCAGCCGCCGGCACTCTTCCCGCAAACGTTTGAGATCGATGCGGTTATGGCCGTCGGCCTTGACCCTGACCAGGTTGTCCCGGCCGATGCCGAGCAGGTCGGCGGCCTTGCCAAAGGAGTAGTGCCCCCGCTCGGAGACCAGTACGGCGATCCCGTCACAGTGGCGATATTTCAGGGCCCGGGCCAGACCCTCCCGGGCAATGCCGCCAAACGTCCCGCTGGGGGCGAAGAGGCGGTTGCGCGCCACCCACAGCGCCGTGACATTGGCAATGGTGCCTCCGGAACAGAAGGCGCCCAGGGCATGTTGGCTGTTGTGCATCCAGGGCGGATAGAACTCTTCCGGCCGGCGGTAGACCAGGTGATGGAGCATGGCCAGGACCTGACGTTCCATGGGGGTGAAAGCCTTGGAAGTCTCGACTTTGACCAGGTTCTGGTTGAGGGCGGTCATCAGACGCGCCAGGGGCAGCATGAAGTAGGGGAGCGCCGAGGTCATGTGACCGACAAAACCGGGGGCTGCGGTATGGACCGACTGGGCCACCAGATTCCGAGTGACGAATTCGGTGTACTCGGAGATGTAGGTCGGTTCTTCCGGGATGGCGGGTGAGGAAAAATGCTCCTCGATCTCTTCCAGAT